>NZ_AEUZ02000001.1:2067500-2130431 GCF_000188055.2 Streptococcus urinalis 2285-97 | reverse complement strand
CGGCGGCCGTAACTATAACGGTCCTAAGGTAGCGAAATTCCTTGTCGGGTAAGTTCCGACCCGCACGAAAGGCGTAATGATTTGGGCACTGTCTCAACAAGAGACTCGGTGAAATTTTAGTACCTGTGAAGATGCAGGTTACCCGCGACAGGACGGAAAGACCCCATGGAGCTTTACTGCAGTTTGATATTGAGTATCTGTACCACATGTACAGGATAGGTAGGAGCCATTGAAAGAGGAACGCCAGTTTCTCTGGAGGCGTTGTTGGGATACTACCCTTGTGTTATGGCTACTCTAACCCACTAGGCTAAACGTCTAGGGAGACAGTGTCTGACGGGCAGTTTGACTGGGGCGGTCGCCTCCTAAAAGGTAACGGAGGCGCCCAAAGGTTCCCTCAGACTGGTTGGAAATCAGTCGCAGAGTGTAAAGGTATAAGGGAGCTTGACTGCGAGAGCAACAACTCGAGCAGGGACGAAAGTCGGGCTTAGTGATCCGGTGGTTCCGTATGGAAGGGCCATCGCTCAACGGATAAAAGCTACCCTGGGGATAACAGGCTTATCTCCCCCAAGAGTTCACATCGACGGGGAGGTTTGGCACCTCGATGTCGGCTCGTCGCATCCTGGGGCTGTAGTCGGTCCCAAGGGTTGGGCTGTTCGCCCATTAAAGCGGCACGCGAGCTGGGTTCAGAACGTCGTGAGACAGTTCGGTCCCTATCCGTCGCGGGCGTAGGAAATTTGAGAGGATCTGCTCCTAGTACGAGAGGACCAGAGTGGACTTACCGCTGGTGTACCAGTTGTCTTGCCAAAGGCATCGCTGGGTAGCTATGTAGGGAAGGGATAAGCGCTGAAAGCATCTAAGTGCGAAGCCCACCTCAAGATGAGATTTCCCATGATTTCATATCAGTAAGAGCCCTGAGAGATGATCAGGTAGATAGGTTAGAAGTGGAAGCGTGGTGACACGTGTAGCGGACTAATACTAATAGCTCGAGGACTTATCCAAACCGAAGTCAAGATTGACAGCGTAGCGGTTTCTTGATAAGATATAGGTATTCAATTTTGAATGGATTACCCATTTAAGTTAAGTAACGATAGCCTAGGAGATACACCTGTACCCATGCCGAACACAGCAGTTAAGCCCTAGTACGCCTGAAGTAGTTGGGGGTTGCCCCCTGTTAGATACGGGAGTTGCTTAGCGATTGGGAGTTTAGCTCAGCTGGGAGAGCATCTGCCTTACAAGCAGAGGGTCAGCGGTTCGATCCCGTTAACTCCCATAAGAAAGGTCCAGTAGTGTAGCGGTTATCACGTCGCCCTGTCACGGCGAAGATCGCGGGTTCGATTCCCGTCGGGACCGTTGAAATGAAGCCTAGTCAACGTTTCAAAAAAGAAAAGACTCGTTAGCTCAGTTGGTAGAGCAATTGACTTTTAATCAATGGGTCACTGGTTCGAGCCCAGTACGGGTCATATAGGCGGGTTTGGCGGAATTGGCAGACGCACCAGATTTAGGATCTGGCGCTTAACGGCGTGGGGGTTCAAGTCCCTTAACCCGCATATAAGAAAAAGTAGCCGGCTTAGCTCAGTTGGTAGAGCATCTGATTTGTAATCAGAGGGTCGCGTGTTCAAGTCATGTAGCCGGCATTAAAAGATAAAAAGTATCCTTTATATGCGAACGTAGTTCAGTGGTAGAACATCACCTTGCCAAGGTGGGGGTCGCGGGTTCGAATCCCGTCGTTCGCTTATAGAGGCCGGGGTGGCGGAACTGGCAGACGCACAGGACTTAAAATCCTGCGAAGGGTAACTTTCGTACCGGTTCGATTCCGGTCCTCGGCATTTAATTTAATAATAAGCACCCTTAGCTCAATTGGATAGAGTACCTGACTACGAATCAGGCGGTTAGAGGTTCGACTCCTCTAGGGTGCATATTCGGGAAGTAGCTCAGCTTGGTAGAGTACTTGGTTTGGGACCAAGGGGTCGCAGGTTCGAATCCTGTCTTCCCGATTATATGGCGGTGTAGCTCAGCTGGCTAGAGCGTCCGGTTCATACCCGGGAGGTCGGGGGTTCGATCCCCTTCGCCGCTATTAATTTTATATGACTGTGGACCTTTAGCTCAACTGGTTAGAGCACTCGGCTCATAACCGAGCGGTCGTAGGTTCGAGTCCTACAAGGTCCATTATGGAGGATTACCCAAGTCCGGCTGAAGGGAACGGTCTTGAAAACCGTCAGGCGTGTAAAAGCGTGCGTGGGTTCGAATCCCACATCCTCCTTTAAGTATAATATCGCGGGATGGAGCAGCTAGGTAGCTCGTCGGGCTCATAACCCGAAGGTCGTAGGTTCAAATCCTGCTCCCGCAATAAAATTAAAAAATTGGCTCGGTAGCTCAGTTGGTAGAGCAATGGATTGAAGCTCCATGTGTCGGCGGTTCGATTCCGTCTCGCGCCATTATCTTATTATGCGGGTGTAGTTTAGTGGTAAAACTACAGCCTTCCAAGCTGTTGTCGCGAGTTCGATTCTCGTCACCCGCTTTATAGTTTAAATCCAAGCTATAATATAGCTTGGGCGCGTAGCTCAGGTGGTTAGAGCGCACGCCTGATAAGCGTGAGGTCGGTGGTTCGAGTCCACTCGTGCCCATTAATAATGTAATATATGGAGAATTACTCAAGAGGCTGAAGAGGACGGTTTGCTAAATCGTTAGGTCGGGTAACTGGCGCAAGGGTTCGAATCCCTTATTCTCCGTCAATTATGTTTAGAGAAGACTTGTGTCTTCTCTTTTTAGTTTTTAATTTCACAATATATAAATATAAATGTAATATTTACGTAATATTAAATCTGTTTTTTTTTGGTACAATATATGATGTCTTATCGAAAAGGAGTAGTTTTTAATTTATGAATAAAAAGATTTTATCAGCAGTACTTGTAAGTGGTGTGACACTTGCTGCTGCAACAACTGTAGGAGCTGACGATTTTGATTCTAAGATTGATGCACAAAATTCAATTATTTCGAATTTAACAGCTGAACAATCTGCTGCACAAGATCAAATTACTTCACTTCAAGCTAAAGTTGCCTCTTTGCAATCTCAACAAGATGAATTATCTGCTGAGAATGATAAGCTTGAAGCCGAATCACAACGCTTAGGTGATGAAATTCAAAAGCTTTCTAGTAAAATTGTTGCACGTAATGAAGCTTTAAAGAAACAAGCTCGTAGTGCTCAAAAAGGAAATACAACTTCAAGTTATATTAACACTTTGTTGAATTCAAAATCTGTATCTGATGCAGTAAATAGAGTTGTTGCAATCCGAGAAGTTGTTTCTGCTAACGCAAAAATGCTTGCACAACAAGAAGCTGATAAAAAAGAATTAGCGAAAAAACAATCTGAAAACCAAGAAGCTATTAACACTGTCACTGCTAACAAAGCCGCAATTGCAGAAAACCAAAATAGTTTATCAACACAAAAAGCTCAATTGGAAGTAGCTCAATTAGATTTAGCTTCTCAACTTGCTTCAGCTCAAGATGAAAAAGATAACTTAGTTTCTCAAAAAGCTGCTGCAGAAAAAGCTGCTGCGGAAAAAGCTGCTGCAGAAAAAGCTGCTAAAGAGAAGGCTGCTGCAGAAGCTAAAGCACAAGCGGAGTCAGTTGCTAAAGCACAAGCAGAAGCACAATCACAAGCTGCTGCTCAAAGTGAATCTGCACAATCACAAGCAACAGCAAATTCTGAAGCTTCTCAACAATCTTCAACTGTACAATCACAAACTACACAACAAGCGACAGTTGCGAAAACATCAACTTCTGCATCAGTTTCAGCTACTGTTTCTACAGGAAGCTCTTCTGTAAGTGTCTCAGCATCTTATAGTTCTTCAAATACTTATCCTGTTGGTCAATGTACTTGGGGTGTTAAATCATTAGCATCTTGGGTTGGTAATAACTGGGGTAATGCTAATCAATGGATTGCTAGCGCGCAAGCTGCAGGTCATAGTGTAGGAACGACACCAGTAGCAGGTGCAGTTGCTGTATGGCCTTCTGATGGTGGTGGATATGGACATGTTGCCTATGTCACTTCTATATCAAGCAGTACAGCCATTCAAGTAATGGAATCTAACTATAATGGTAATATGTCAATTGGTAATTACCGTGGAACTTTCAACCCATCATCAGGTATGTGGGGTTCAGTTTACTACATTTACCCATAGAAATTACTTTAAAAGACAAGCCTGGCTTGTCTTTTTTTCTTTTATATTACAATTTATAATTCAATTGAAAATTAATTGAAAAAAGGATAAAATGGTATAGGATTAAAAATTTGGAGGAACTCATGTCGTATTCTGATCTAAAGTTGTTTGCATTATCATCAAACAAAGAACTAGCTGAAAAAGTTGCTAATTCTATTGGCATACCCTTAGGAAAATCTACAGTTCGTCAGTTCTCTGATGGTGAAATTCAAGTCAATATTGAAGAATCAATTCGTGGAAATCATGTCTTTATTTTACAATCAACTAGTTCACCCGTGAATGATAACTTGATGGAAATATTGATTATGGTTGATGCTTTGAAACGTGCTAGTGCTGAAAAAGTTAGTGTTGTCATGCCCTATTATGGTTATGCTAGACAAGATAGAAAAGCACGTTCACGTGAACCTATTACCTCTAAATTAGTAGCTGATATGTTAGAAATTGCTGGTGTGGATCGTCTTTTAACTGTTGATTTACACGCAGCACAAATTCAAGGATTTTTTGATATTCCTGTAGATCATTTAATGGGAGCACCACTTATCGCTGATTACTTTAATCGTCATGGTTTAGTAGGAGATGATGTAGTTGTTGTTAGTCCAGACCATGGTGGTGTCACTCGTGCTAGAAAATTAGCACAGTTTTTACAAACACCAATTGCTATTATTGATAAACGTCGTAGTGTTACAAAAATGAATACAAGTGAAGTCATGAATATAATTGGTAATGTTTCTGGGAAAAAATGTATTTTAATTGATGATATGATTGATACAGCAGGAACTATTTGTCATGCGGCAGATGCTTTAGCCGAAGCAGGTGCAACGGCTGTGTATGCTTCTTGTACTCATCCTGTCTTATCTGGTCCTGCTTTAGACAATATTGATCGTTCAGCTATTGAAAAATTAATCGTTTTAGATACTATTTATTTACCAGAAGAACGACTAATTGATAAAATTGAACAAATTTCAATTGCAGATTTAATTGCTGAAGCAATTATCAGAATACATGAAAAACGTCCATTGTCACCTCTATTTGAAATGGATAAATTGAATTAATTTTAAAAGAGCAAGGAAATCCCTAGCTCTTTTTGCTCATTATTATTTTTAAAAGTCTGGAAATTATCAGAATTTTATGTATAATAGACTTTATAGAAAATGAGGTGACCTATGGATTTAACAAAACGTTTCAATAAAAATTTAGATAAAATAGAAGTCTCTCTTATTAGAAAATTTGATCAGTCTATTTCTGACGTTCCGGGTATTTTAAAATTAACTTTAGGAGAGCCAGATTTTCCTACGCCTGAACACGTAAAAGAAAGCGCTAAGGCTGCAATAGATGATAATCAATCACATTATACTGGTATAAGTGGTTTACTTGCACTGAGAGAAGCTGCTTCAGCTTTTGTTGATGAGAAGTATCACTTAAAATATAATCCAGAAACTGAAATTATGGTTACAGTTGGTGCAACTGAAGCTATTTCAGCAGTTTTGACTGCTATCTTAGAACCTGGTGATACCGTATTATTACCTGCACCAGCTTATCCGGGTTATGAACCAATTGCTACTTTAGTAGGTGCTGAAATAGTAGAAATTGATACTACTTCTAATGACTTTGTATTAACACCTGAAATGTTGGAAGAAGCTATTATAGAACAAGGTGAAAAATTAAAAGCTGTTTTACTTAATTATCCAACAAATCCTACGGGAGTAACCTATACTCGTGAACAGATAAAATCATTTGCTGAAGTTTTACGAAAATACGATATCTTTGTAGTGAGTGATGAAGTCTACTCTGAATTGTCTTATCAAGAAGAAAAACATGTTTCTATTGCAGAATATTTACCTGAACAAGCTATTGTTATTAATGGTCTTTCAAAATCTCATGCAATGACAGGTTGGCGTTTAGGTTTGATTTTTGCAAATGAGTCTTTAGCTAGCCAAATTGTTAAGAGTCATCAATATTTGGTGACTGCTGCTACAACCATATCTCAATTTGCGGGAGTTGAAGCTTTGACAGTTGGTAAGAATGATACTCAGGCTATGAAAGATGAATACCTAAAAAGACGTGATTTTATTATTGAAAGAATGACAAAACTAGGGTTCCATATTATTGAACCTGATGGTGCTTTTTACATTTTTGCTAAAATTCCAAAGGGTTATGGTGAAGATGATTCTTTCAAATTCTGTCAAGATTTTGCTAGGGAAAAAGCTGTCGCTATTATTCCAGGTGTTGCTTTTGGTCAATATGGTGAAGGTTTCTTAAGACTTTCTTATGCAGCAAGTATGGATACTATTACTGCTGCAATGGATCGTTTAGAAGAATTTATGGAAGAGTATGCAAACTAAAGAGTCACAAGGAATTGTTCTCTATAACAAAGATTTCAGAGAAGATGATATGCTTGTCAAGATTTTTACAGAAACATCTGGGAAAAAGATGTTTTTTGTTAAGCGAGCTAGGAAGTCAACTTTGGCATCTGTTATTCAACCGCTAACTCAAGCAAATTTCTTATTAAAATTAAGTGATTCAGGTCTCTCTTACATTGATGATTACAAAGAAGTCGAAACCTATAAATCCATTAATGAAGATATTTTTAAATTAGCATATGCTTCTTATATCATGGCTTTAGCTGATGCTGCTATATCAGATAATGAACCTGATCCTCATTTATTCCAATTTTTACAGAAAACGTTGACATTAATGAATGAAGGTCTTGATTATGATGTATTAACGAATATTTTCGAAATTCAGTTATTAGATCGATTCGGTGTTCAGTTGAATTTTGATGATTGCTTATTTTGTCACCGCAAAGCGCAAGCTTTTGATTTCTCCTATCGTTATTCAGGTGTCATTTGTCCAGAACACTTTTCAAAAGATGAAAGACGGGCACATGTCGATCCTAATGTTATTTATCTAATTAATCGTTTTCAAAATATTCAATTTGATGATTTGAAAACAATCTCAATAAAGACAGATATGAAAGTTAAACTTAGACTTTTTATTGATTCTATTTATGATGAGTACGTAGGAATTCATCTTAAAAGTAAACGATTTATAGATGATTTAGCAAAATGGGGCGATATAATGAGGTAGGTCTAATCTGCTTGTTCATGAAATAAAAATATGAATATGCTATAATATAAACGTTGTTTCAAGGCGGTTTTTCTTATTATTAAATAAACCTATAAAACCTTGATTTATAGGCATTTATAAGTGTTTATTACTAAAGTGAATTATGGTACTTTTTACAGAATAATTCAGTAAATTTTATGGAAAAAATGAGTTCAGCAGGCAAGAAAAAAAGGCACCTAGAGTGGTGCTTATTTTTGTAAAAAATTTTTGTACATTTTTGAAGTTAGGTCAAGCAATGCTCCAAGAAGTTCATTATGTTCACCAATCATATCATATAATTGGTCTTCTGATAAAACACCGCATTTTACTGGGATTTTTTCAATTTCCATATATTCAAACCATTTTTCACTACCATAAAAATTGTTTAATTCAATATAGTTATTGTAAATTGAGTTAAATTTCTCAACACTATCAATTAAATTAGTTAAGGCTGGCATAAAATTGTCATATTTGTTTTCCATTTGTTGAATCAGCTCTATATCTTTGTTATCCATTTGAGAATCCTCTCTTTTTTAGCAATTATCTCAAAAAGCAATTTTTTATGCAATCATTAGTATTTAATAAAGTTATATTTATTGTTGACATTGCCATTCTAAGAAAAGGTAAAGTTTTCAAGTGACTGATTGTCCGTATCGGTTGATATGACTAGCTTTCTAGCAATTAAAAAGAGGGTGAAAGTTAGCATTTATTAGCCATTCATGGTATAATGTCTTTAGGGAGAAATTCCAAAAAATAAAAATAGAAAATGGTATAATATTTTTATTAGATAGTTTTATCATTGTGGCTTGTGGGTCGCTTTTTATGTCTAGGTCACTGTTAATCAGTGGCTTTTCTTATGCTCTAAAACAGGTACGTTTTTCACTAATATATTTTAAAGAAATCTGTTATATCAATGATTATAAAGACCATGCCACCTAGTAAAAATCTGAAAAAATTGGATATTTTTGTAAGAGGACACCTCGTTGTGCTATGGCTCATATATGGGCGGGGTGTAATTTGAAACGGTAAGCAATATAAAGCTATGTTCTTTGGGGTAGTATATTGGTTAAAAAATGCCAATAAACCCCGACAATATAGGCTTTTCATTTCTTTGGAAATTTTAAAAAGGGATTTTTTAGCATGGAATTGACTAGCGTTCTTTAGTTTAATCTTAAACATAGCCCCAATTAAAAGAAGTGGGGTACTCTGGTATTATGCTATGAATAAAGTTATGTATATATACAAAAACAATATCATAATAATACTATTGTATGATTTAGATAACACAAAATAGTTCCGATTGTTTCCGATAATCGAGCAATGAAACAGAATTGCTTTATTACACTGTGAGAGGCTCTAGCTTGCGTTCTAAGACACTTCACTAGGAAATGTGAATAAATTTATATATCTAATAGATAACATGCCTCATATCGCTTTATATGGACGATAAAAGGAAGTAACCGAAGTTACTCCCCTTAATGTTATTCACCAATGATATAATCATGGATTCCGTCAAACTTTTTGTTAGTGTCTAATTCCTTAACTAGGTCAATGACTTCATCACCTAACAGCTCAATGGTTTCATAACCGTGTAGACTGTCTAATGGTAACGGTTCATCACTTAGCAATCTATCAGTATAGTCTAATAGCTCTAACTCATAATTGATAGTGTCATTAATCAAAGTATCTTTATCCAATGATTGCAACTGTTGCACGCGCATATCATGATAACTTAATCTAAAGGTATCAGGCTCATATTCTCCCTCATGCTTAACGTAAGCTTCTTCTAACTTTTGGATTGTACTGTTTGCAATTGTGTCCTGTGGTGATACGTATAAGGCAACCGTGTCAGGGGTTTGTTCATAGATAAAGTTATTGCCATTGGTTAAGTCGTCATCTAAGTTCTCAGTGAATGCCTGCGCCTCTCCTAGTGTGTTAAATGAACCAATTAAAGCGGTATAAGTGTTTAGGTCACTTTTGATAGTTAGTTCATCTTCTTCAAAGTCGTCTTCATAGTCTTCATAATCGTCTGTGTGGTCTAGTGATTTGGTGATTCGTTCAAAACTTTCTGTTAAGTCTTCATCACTTGTATACTCTGCCTTAAGATTCCCGTTACCAATATAAGTGATTTCAATAGCTGACTGGTCATAAGTGCCAATCATATAGCCAATGAGTGCATTACTAATTTCTTGTGCATTCTGACATTTATAAGTGAATTGATATGTTTTCGGTGTATCTGATAATTGTTTAATCATTTTTATTCTCCATTTCTGTATTTACATTAGGATTAGGAAATTTTTTAAGTTCGCTCGTGTATAAAAAGATAAAATATTTATTTCTTTTTTCTTTATACAAACTTATATAAAAAACCTAATTTCCTAATGTAAACATGGTCAACCTCAACAATACCAATGGTTTGGTTTAGATTAGGTTTTAAAATTTTTCCTAACCTAAAACTAACCTTACCTAACCCTTCTTTTTAATTTCCCAAACTCCGCCTTTTGAAATTCTTTCCCTTTGAAAGCCGTGAGGGTCTAAGGCATCATAGTATAATGGGCTTACAGTACCATTTGAAGCTTTATACTTATTGGCAGTTTCTTTTTCCAATATTTTAATGAGTCTTGTGCCAAAGTTACCAAGTTGGGGTCTATCGATACCTAAATCTTCTACAAATTCCTTTAGTTTATTTCTTGCTATAAATATTGGTACATGATTAATTTCATGCCAACCATTTGGAATGTAAAAGCTGTTTACCCAAGTCAGAATAAAATCATTGTTATTCTTGTAATCTTCAAGCATTGGCTTGATAGATTTAACTTCAATAAACTTTTCAAAGTCATTCATATTTAAAATTCTAAATAGTACATATTCCATGAGTTCCTTATTTTTCATAAACTCATCTTTTATTTCAGGTCTTTCCTTTTGGCCATTAAAATCTGCATTGAAAGGGACAATGCACAAACGACGATACCACCCTTGTGTCTTATTACGAGCGTTTGGCATTTCATTGGCTGAAAAGATACATAATAGTTTATACGTTGCTTCAATAGTATTCTTACCTTTGCGGTTAACTTGAATAGGGTCGCCACTGACAACACTCATAAGATCAGAAACTTCATCAAGATACTTACTAGAAATATCATCACCAATATTACAAGTTTTACCGTCTAAGGCTTGCGTATAGAAGTCCTTTGCAAACTGATCAGGTTTTAGATTGCTGATGTTGTCACGTCCTATTAATCCTTCCAATAATGCTTGAAATGTGCCCTTACCATTGTTACCTTCTCCTAGCATGATAACCATTTTCTTGCGTGTTCTGTTTGGGTTAATTGCTTCATTCAACACTTGCCATAGAAGTGTGACAATTTCTTCATCACCACAAGCTAAGCTATTAAGCCATTCATCAAAGTCAAACCAACCATTTAGAATAGGCTTCTTAATGGTTGGATTGTAAGCTGTTTTAATTTTACTAGTGATAGCATAATTAGGGTTAAATGGTTCCAATTGCTTAGTTCTGATATTAAATAAGCTGTTTTGTACAGGTATAATGTCATAACGATTAAATGGGGTCTTTATTTTAGTAACAGTTCTTAGGAAAGTTTTAATTTCGTTTTGAATACGAGTGCTGGTCAATCTGATATCAAATTTCAAGATTATCTTTCTAAGCAGATCATCACTGGCAATGTAGTAGCCTAAATCATAATGATAGATATACAAATGACTGGTGTCTGTTGTTAAACCTCTACCAATAAAAGTGAAATAGAATGCTTTTCTAATGTTGTTCCCAGCTTCAGAAACACTTGGCATTAGTACTTTTTTATCAGTCTCTCCTTTTCGGTCGCCTTTTTTTATTTCTTTTTCAATCGTGTTTTCTTCCCGCCATATCTCACCTAAGTTATAAAGTAAGTCATAAGCTTCCTTCATGCTTTTTGGCTCTGTTGATTCTTTAGTTTGTTCAAATTCAGCTTGAAGTTCTTTTAATTTTTCCTTATCCGTTTTGAATACCTCTCTTTCTGTTTTCTGCTTTCACAATACTGTAAAAGGTTTTATCAAATTCTTCTAATGGCAAAGGGGTAGGAGTAACGTTATTTGCAATTTGAGACAGTTCATAAGCAGTCTCAATATCACAATCAACCCATTTATTCAGAAGTAATCCTACAAACTTAGTCAGTGAGACATTACGGCCGCCCTCTTCACCTAAGCCATGTAATAGGTAATCTAAGAATTTCATTGTCATTGATTTTTGATTCTTGATTTTATTGCTAGTAAATGTCGGAGTATTATTCTGTTTTGATCGATTAGTAGTAATTGGATAGTCTTGACCATAATTGACGAGGAGATTTCCTCTGACTGGTAACCCCCTTGTAATTGTGACCATGTAAGGCTTGATTCATCAAATGGCAATCCGATTAAGTCAGCAATTTCTTTTACAGTGGTCTTATAACTATTCTCATTCATAGACATATTAGGCTTCACCACAAGCCTGTAACGTGGATTGTCAGCCGTGTGCTTGATAGTTGGATAAATAATATAGCTATACTCCGAAAGTCTCTTAGAAACGATTTTAGGGAAGTTTATGCCTATTTCTAAATCGTCATAATCAAGAAAGATAAGGTCACGACTAATAAGACTTTTATTATTTCGCTTATAAGAACCATTGTTTTCAGGTTTAATCGTTCCGCTTATAATATATGGAGCTTCATGCTCTTTATAGTGTTCTATATTGCCATTCTCAGGCGGTTTCAACGGTTTAAATTGGGCAATGTATTCAAAAGGTTCTAAACTGCCCTTATATTTGAATAGAGAAGAGGTGAAACCTTTACTTTCATATATACTCATTTGTTTCCCTCCAATAATGTTAACCACTTCTCAAATTCGTCTAGCCTCTTTGAAAGAGTGATTAAATCTAATTCAAGCTTGTTTATTCGTTTCTCAAGGTCTGCAAATGTCATTATTTACCACCTTCTTCAAGAAATGCTAAGACATCTTCTTTTAAATACCATACTTTTCTACCCTCTGGAGCTTTAAATTTTTTAAGTCCCATTTTTTCCCACTCGTAAAGAGTAGGGGCAGTAATATGTAACTGTTCCATAATTTTCTTTTGGGATATCAGATTCAAAGGGTCAGCTTCAAGTCGTTTCTTTTGAAGGTCTAAGAAATCAGAGAATTGTTGGAGTGTTTTATTAATAATCTCTCTGTCATGTTTCTCAATATAAGTATCAGTCATGAGATTCCACCTCCCTAGCAACCATGTCTAAGCGTTCTTTAACATGATTTAAGTCAATGTTTTGTAGTTTTTCTTTACGTCTAAGATTTTGAATAATTTGTCTTGTAAAAGCTTCCAAACCTTCATTCAATTCTGCTTCTGTAGTTGGAATGTAATTACCAACATTATCACCCGTTCTTGTTGCAACAATAGGAAAGGCGTAGTCCATTACTAGACGTTCAATTTCTTCAAATACAATACGTCTGTCAACGTGCAGGATATCAGCAATTTCTTTGGTGGTAATTTTTCTTTCAGTACCTAAAGGGATAAGTTGTAAAACTCTTTTGGTACGCTCTGACATTGATTCAAGTGGTTTGACAGTTCTATTTGGTGCCATTGTAAAATTACCTTCTTTTCCAGCACTCTTAATAAGTAAAATTTTCTCTTTCATAATTTCCTCCTAGTTATAATATTTAGATTGTGATTGTAGATAAGCCCCATAATTTGGATTAGTTAATTCGTTTGAATTATGATTATCGTGTTTAGGTATATCAATTTCAATATAGCTATGGATATTACTGATAGTAACACCCAATAGAAGTAGTACCACAAAAACAATGATATATTGGTGTGGTGTTAGGTTTAATTCATTAATCATGATTGATTGCCTCTCTGAAAGTTAGTTGGCGTTTTGGACTTCTTCTTTTGTAATTCAAGACAAATTCATTTATTTCCTCTGTCGGCATAGCCATGATTTTATCTTGTTCCTCTTTTGATACAAGATTGTGTGTAAACACATCATCTAACAGATCAATTAATGATTGAGGGTAGTTGTTTTGTACTAAGTAATCTCTTACGTCAAATACTTCATTTCTCATTTTTATTTCTCCTTAATTATTGTTGTAACCAGTTGTTAGATACTGGCAAACTCCCATTGTAGCTTGTGCTTTCGTGTATTTCATGCTATAATAAACATGAAAATAAAAATGCTAACTCCCTAACTTGCCTGTTGGTGGATTTACAATTCATAGGTTTGAAGCCTTGTGTAGTTTGCCGACTAAGTAAGGCTTTTTTGTTGTTTTTTTTATTCTTCGCTTTCAGCTTCTTCGATTAGATACTCATGTTTCATTACATCGATGAGTTTTTCAAGTAATTCTCCATCAACTGAATAGCCATAAGAACCTCTCATATTGTTGTATGCAAGACGATCATCAATTTCAGTAATTAAATCATTGTATTTTTCTTTGAATTCTATTATTTTCATTTTTCATTCTCCTTTTTTTGTGTTCGAGATTGCTATTTTAAGAGCAATTCAGAAATTAGGTTGAATAGTTAAAAAATCTAATAAATCAGTAATCTTTAACTAGCCATTGCATGGTTTTAACATAAATGGTATTTTTAACATTTCCACCTTTTGCGATTTTTGCATAGGTATGTGGAGTGATGCCAATTTGCAAAGCTGTTTATTTATCAGTAAGCTGCATATCTGCTTGTTTACGCCTGATAGCTTTTGCTTGATCAATTGTAATTTCCATTTGTCTACCTCCTAACATTTTAGTTAATTCAAGTGCTGAACTAACATTTTTAACATTTTTGATAATGATTATATACAATTTCATTTTTTTTTGTTATTATGATACTGGAGTGTAATTATGAATAAATTGAAAGAATTAAGAGAAAAATCTGGTGATTCACAGAGTGAAATTGCTGATTTGTTGAATGTTAGTCCGATGACCATCTCAAGATGGGAAAAAGAGGAATCACTACAAATAAAACCAAAATATATAGAAAAGCTTGCTGATCATTTTGGTGTATCCTTATCATTTTTGTTGGGAAATGAAAAGGATTTAGAAGCAGATACTATGGTAGAGACTGATACTGAGAAAGATATACCTTCGTTTATTGAAGCTAATAAGTCAGCAATAAATTTGATCACTGGTAGTGTAAATAAAGTAAAGTCAACATCAGAATTCCTTGAAAAATTAGTGATTGAAAATGATGAGATAAATAAAGAACTATTACTACAATGGTTAGAGACTGTAAAAGTTAATATGGATAATATAGAATCAACTTATCCAGTTATTAATAATACCCAAGAGAAACTTGTTGAATTTGTTGAGCTTTTAGATAAAATAACTGAAAGGGTACATAGAAGAAAAAAATTAAAATGAAAATATCAGAAATTTTTCTTGTAATCAATTATGCAGTTTTTTTATATTTCAGTTATATCTATATTGATTAAACCTTATCTAATTCCTTAACTTGCCTGTTGGTGGTTAGATAGAGGATAGTTATGATTAAAGAAATCAAAAATAAAAATGGTACAACTGTGTACCGTGAAAATATTTATCTTGGTATTGATTCAATAACTGGTAAGCCAGTCAACACGTCAATTACTGCTAAAACTAAAAGAGACCTTGAAAAGAAGAAGCGTGATAAATTCAAAGACTTTGAGTCAAACGGATATACTAGACGTAAGGCCATAAAAATAGATACCTATGAGGAGTTAGCCAATAAATGGTTTAACCACTATAAGGAGACTGTAACGCCTCAGACTGTAAAGAATACCCGTGTGGTATTAGATAAGTATCTGATACCTAATCTTGGTCACTATAAAATAAAACACTTATCAGTAGTTCTTATTCAAGATTTTACTGATAAGATGTCTAAGGAAACAAGTAGCCGATATATACTGGCAAATACCTATAATAAATCAATAATCAAATACGCTTGTCAATTAAGACTACTATTATATAACCCTTATGACTGTATCATTAAACCTAAAAAGGAAAATAAAAAGAAAAAGGAAAAGTTTTATCTTGATAATGATGAAGTAAAACAATTTCTTAATGCTTTGGATCAACTTTCAAAAACATATAAAAACAATCTATATAGTACCTTGTTCCGTTTCTTATTGGCAACTGGTGTAAGAATAGGTGAAGCAATAGCACTTAAGTGGTCTGATATTTATTTAGAAAATGGAGTTGTCTATATTAATAAGTCATACGTTAATGGTCAATACAAAATAGGTAAGCCTAAAACCAAAAGCGGATATAGAGATATTACAATCGATAATAAAACATTATTGGAGTTGAAACAACATAGAATGAGACAAATGCAGTATTATAATGAAATTGGTGTTCATAATGATGTTGTTTTTAGCTTTGGTTTACCAGAATATTTAACATATTCTACTATTATAAGGAACCTAAAAAGAGTAACTGAAAAAACTGATATTCCATTTTTTACTTGTCATGCTTTTAGACATACCCATGCCAGTATATTATTAAATGCTGGAGTAGGTTACAAAGAAATATCTCATCGATTAGGTCATGCAAATATATCTATGACATTAAATTTATATGCCCATTTGTCAAAAGATAGAGACAAAGAAACGGCTGAAATTTTTGAGAATGCAATGGCGATTCTGTAAATTTTATGGAAAAAAGAGTATAATAGTTCAACGACATTGATATTATAGGGTTTATTTGAATATGCTATAATATAAACGTTGTTTTTACAGGTTTAGGCATTAAACTGTAAAAAGCTAAAGGAGAATCATAATGAAGAAAATTGCTGTCGATGCAATGGGGGGCGATAATGCGCCTAAAGCTATTATTGATGGTGTTAATCGTGCCATTGAGACATTTTCAGATATTGAAATTCAACTATATGGTGATGAAGCAAAAATTAAAACTTATCTAAAAGACTCTGATCGTATTTCTATTATACATACAGATGAGAAGATCAATTCAGATGATGAACCTGCTAAGGCTATTAGGCGGAAAAAACAAGCTTCTATGATATTGGCAGCTAAAGCTGTTAAAGATGGTGAAGCTGATGCCGTTTTGTCTGCTGGGAATACAGGGGCTCTATTAGCTGCAGGATTATTTATTGTTGGTCGTATTAAGGGTGTTGATCGTCCTGGCCTAATGTCGACACTTCCAACAACAGATGGGGCTGGCTACGATATGCTTGATTTAGGTGCTAATGCTGAAAATACAGCAGATCATTTACATCAGTATGCTATTTTAGGCTCTTTTTATGCCAAAAATGTTCGTGGTATTAAAAAACCTAGAATTGGTTTATTAAATAATGGAACAGAATCAACTAAAGGTGATCCTTTGCGTAAAGCTACTTATGAGCTGTTGTCAAATGATAACACACTTCATTTTATTGGTAATGTTGAAGCTCGTGATTTGATGGCTGGAGTGGCAGATGTTGTCGTGGCAGATGGTTTCACGGGAAACGCTGTGTTGAAATCAATTGAAGGTACAGCGATTGGCATTATGAAACAATTGAAATCAGCTGTTAACGATGGTGGTTTTAAGTCTAAACTTGGTGCCTTATTTTTAAAAGACAGTTTATATCAATTGAAAGACTCACTTGACTACTCAAGTGCAGGTGGAGCGGTACTTTTAGGCTTGAAAGCTCCTGTTGTTAAATCACATGGTTCTAGTGATGAAAAAGCTATTTTTTATACTATTAAACAAATTCGTAGTATGCTTGAAACAGATGTAGTGAATCAATTGGTTGAAACTTTTTCAAAGGAGGAAAGAGCGGATGACTAGAGAAGCTATTTTTGAAAGATTAGTTACTTTAATAAGAGAGCAGAGACAAGACTCTAGTTTGGATGTGACACCTCATATGAGTTTAAAAGATGACCTCGGTGTTGACTCAATTGAACTTGTTGAATTTATCATTAATATTGAAGATGATTTTAATATTGAAATTCCAGATGATGAGGTTGACAATATGACTTCTATGGAAGATTTGCTTGATTATTTGCAAGGTAAGTTAAACAAATAAAAAAACATTCGTTATTTAACGAATGTTTTTTTATTGCTATTAATAAATATATGTTTTCTGTTGTAAAAAATATAGCATATGTTATAATCAAGTAAAATAAACAATTGAAAGGCGAACGATTTAATGTCAGAGGAATTAATTTATTCGGGAAAAGCAAAAGATTTATTTAGCACGCAAGATGATTCGGTTGTCAGAGTTGTCTATAAAGATCAAGCTACAATGTTGAATGGAGCTCGTAAAGAGACCATCGATGGGAAAGGTGAACTAAATAGTCAGATTTCAGCATTGATTTTTGAAAAATTAAATTCAGCTGGTATCAAAACGCACTTTATAAAATCACTTTCAAAAAATGAACAATTAAACAAAAAAGTATCCATTATTCCATTAGAAGTTGTGTTGAGAAATGTTAGTGCTGGTTCATTTGCAAAACGTTTTGGTATCTCTGAAGGAATTACTCTGAATAAACCAATTGTCGAATTTTATTACAAAAAAGATGAATTGGATGATCCTTTTATTAATGATGAACATGTTTTGTTTTTAGATTTGATTTCTGAAGAACAAATTACTTATTTAAAAGAAGAAACGAGATGGATTAATACTCTTTTGAAATCTTGGTTTGCAGAAATTGGTCTTTTATTGATAGATTTCAAATTAGAATTTGGTTTTGATCAAGAAGGCACGATTTTATTAGCTGATGAATTTTCACCAGATAACTGCCGTCTTTGGGATGCTGAAGGGAACCATATGGATAAGGACGTTTTTCGAAGAGACCTAGGTAGTTTGACAGATGTTTATCAGGTTGTACTTGAGAAGTTGAAAGAACTTGATTAAAAAACACACTTAATAGATAAAGGATTTATTAATGAATAAACGTATTTTTGTTGAGAAGAAGGCTGATTTTGGGATCAAGTCAGCTAGCCTTGTGAAAGAGTTGACACATAATCTGCAATTGACGACTTTGAAGGAGTTGCGTATTGTGCAGGTCTATGATGTCTTTCATTTGGCTGAGGATTTGCTAGCGCGTGCTGAGAAGCATATTTTCTCTGAGCAGGTGACAGACCGTCTTTTGACGGAAGCTGAAATCACTGCAGAGTTTGATAAGGTTGTCTTTTTTGCCATTGAGGCGCTTCCTGGTCAATTTGACCAACGTGCTGCTAGTTCGCAAGAAACTTTGCTATTGCTTGGAAGTGATAGCCAGGTTAAGGTTAACACAGCTCAGCTTTACTTGGTCAATAAGGATATTGCAGAAGCAGAGCTTGAAGCGGTTAAAAACTATCTTTTGAATCCAGTTGATTCACGTTTCAAGGACATTACCTTGCCACTTGAAGAGCAGGCTTTCTCTGTGTCTGACAAGACGATTCCTAATCTTGATTTCTTTGAAACTTATACGGCTGATGATTTTGCGGTCTATAAGGCAGAGCAGGGCTTGGCCATGGAGGTTGATGACCTTCTCTTCATCCAAGATTATTTCAAATCAATTGGGCGTGTGCCGACTGAGACTGAGTTGAAAGTTTTGGACACGTATTGGTCAGACCACTGCCGTCACACAACCTTTGAAACGGAATTGAAGAACATTGACTTTTCAGCTTCTAAATTCCAAAAACAATTGCTAGCAACTTATGACAAATATATCGCCATGCGTGATGAGCTTGGCCGTTCTGAAAAGCCACAGACACTTATGGATATGGCGACTATTTTTGGTCGTTATGAACGTGCCAATGATCGTCTGGATGATATGGAAGTTTCAGATGAAATCAATGCCTGCTCAGTTGAAATTGAAGTAGATGTTGATGGTGTTAAAGAACCTTGGCTCCTCATGTTTAAAAACGAGACTCACAATCACCCAACAGAAATCGAGCCATTCGGTGGTGCGGCTACTTGTATTGGTGGAGCTATTCGTGATCCTTTGTCAGGACGTTCATATGTTTATCAGGCTATGCGTATTTCAGGCGCAGACGATATTACGACTCCGATTGCGCAAACACGCGCTGGTAAATTGCCACAACAGGTGATTTCTAAGACTGCAGCGCACGGCTATTCTTCATATGGTAACCAAATTGGGCTTGCGACAACTTATGTGCGTGAGTACTTCCATCCAGGTTTCGTAGCTAAACGTATGGAGCTTGGAGCTGTGGTTGGTGCTGCACCTAAAGAAAATGTGGTT
This sequence comes from Streptococcus urinalis 2285-97, assembly GCF_000188055.2. Taxonomy (NCBI): domain Bacteria; kingdom Bacillati; phylum Bacillota; class Bacilli; order Lactobacillales; family Streptococcaceae; genus Streptococcus; species Streptococcus urinalis. Next base: position 2,110,927 of record NZ_AEUZ02000001.1, on the reverse strand, counting down.
CGTGAAAAGCCAGAAGCAGGCGATATGGTTATCTTGCTCGGTGGTAAAACAGGTCGTGATGGTGTCGGCGGAGCAACGGGTTCTTCTAAAGTTCAAACTGCAGAGTCTGTGGAAACAGCTGGCGCAGAGGTACAAAAAGGGAATGCCATCGAAGAGCGTAAGATTCAACGTCTTTTCCGTGATGGCAATGTTACTCGTTTAATTAAGAAATCAAATGACTTCGGTGCCGGTGGAGTCTGTGTTGCCATCGGTGAATTGGCTGACGGTCTTGAAATCGATTTAGACAAAGTACCACTTAAATACCAAGGGCTTAACGGTACTGAAATTGCTATCTCAGAATCTCAAGAACGGATGTCAGTCGTTGTTCGTCCTAGTGATGTGGATGCCTTCATCGCAGCCTGCAACAAGGAAAATATCGATGCAGTCGTTGTTGCGACCGTTACTGAAAAACCAAATCTTGTCATGACTTGGAATGGTGAAACTATCGTTGATTTGGAGCGTCGCTTCCTTGATACCAATGGTGTCCGTGTCGTTGTTGATGCTAAAGTTGTTGACAAGGACTTGACAGTTCCTGAAGCACGCACAACTTCAGCAGAGACACTTGAAGCAGATACGCTTAAAGTCTTGTCTGAACTCAACCATGCGAGCCAAAAAGGTCTCCAAACTATCTTTGACTCCTCTGTTGGTCGTTCAACAGTTAATCATCCACTCGGTGGTCGTTACCAAATTACACCGACAGAAAGCTCTGTTCAAAAATTGCCAGTTCAACATGGTGTGACAAGAACAGCGTCTGTTATGGCTCAAGGTTACAATCCTTACATTGCAGAGTGGTCACCTTACCACGGTGCTGCCTATGCTGTTATTGAAGCGACAGCTCGCTTGGTAGCAACGGGTGCTGATTGGTCTCGTGCACGCTTCTCTTACCAAGAGTACTTCGAGCGTATGGATAAGCAAGCTGAGCGTTTTGGTCAGCCGGTATCAGCTCTTCTTGGGTCTATTGAGGCTCAGATTCAATTTGGCTTGCCATCAATCGGTGGTAAGGACTCTATGTCTGGTACTTTCGAAGAATTGACAGTGCCACCAACCTTGGTAGCTTTCGGTGTGACAACAGCGGACAGTCGCAAGGTTCTCTCTCCTGAATTTAAAGCAGCTGGTGAGACTATCTACTATATTCCAGGTCAAGCGATTTCAGAAGAGATTGATTTTGATCTTATCAAGGCTAACTTCAGCCAGTTTGAGTCTATTCAAGCTCAGCATCAGATTACAGCTGCCTCAGCCGTTAAATATGGTGGTATCTTAGAAAGTCTTGCTCTCATGAGTTTTGGTAACCGTATCGGTGCTTGTGTTGAAATTGCAGAGCTTGATAGCAGCTTGACAGCGCAACTTGGAGGATTTGTCTTTACATCAGCTGAGGAAATTGCAGGAGCTGTAAAAATCGGTCAAACTCAGTCAGACTTTACAGTCACTGTCAATGGAAATGACCTAGCTGGCGCAAGCCTTCTAGCAGCCTTCGAAGGCAAATTGGAAGACGTTTACCCAACAAAATTTGAACAGGCAGATGCTCTTGAAGAAGTTCCTGCTGTGGAATCAGATGCTGTTATCAAGGCTAAGGAAGTCATTGAAAAACCTGTAGTTTATATTCCAGTCTTCCCTGGTACTAACTCAGAGTACGATTCAGCTAAAGCCTTTGAACAGGTTGGAGCTAGCGTCAACTTGGTCCCATTTGTAACCTTGAATGAGACTGCTATTGCTGAGTCAGTTGACACTATGGTTGCTAATATTGCTAAGGCAAATATCATCTTCTTTGCTGGTGGTTTCTCAGCGGCTGATGAACCAGATGGGTCTGCTAAGTTTATCGTCAATATCTTACTTAACGAGAAAGTTCGCGCAGCTATTGACAGCTTCATCGAAAAAGGTGGCCTTATCATCGGTATCTGTAATGGTTTCCAAGCCCTTGTCAAATCAGGTCTTCTTCCATACGGAAACTTCGAGGAAGCTGGTGAGACAAGTCCAACCCTCTTCTATAATGATGCTAATCAGCATGTTGCTAAGATGGTTGAGACTCGTATCGCGAATACCAACTCGCCTTGGTTGGCAGGCGTTGAGGTCGGCGATATTCATGCCATCCCAGTGTCACACGGTGAAGGTAAATTTGTCGTTAGCGCTTCTGAATTTGCAGAGCTAAGAGATAATGGCCAAATTTGGAGCCAGTATGTGGACTTTGACGGACAACCAAGTATGGATAGTAAATACAATCCAAACGGTTCTGTCAATGCTATCGAAGGAATTACCAGCAAGAATGGTCAAATCATCGGTAAGATGGGACATTCAGAACGCTGGGAAGACGGACTCTTCCAAAATATCCCTGGCAACAAAGACCAAGGTCTCTTTGTAAGTGCAGTCCGTTACTTTACAGGGAAGTAAAATTTTAGCCCTCGCCTCGAAATAGTGAGGGCGAGGTTAGATAGAAACTCGCTCATTTTTTGAGCGATAGTAAACATAGGCAACAAGTTGTGCGAAAAAATAGTTTTTTCTAGAGTTGGTGCTCTTCGTCAAAAATTCTATTTTCGCTTGACTTGATGGCCTTTGTATCGAGGTAAAAATGACATACGAAGTAAAATCACTAAATGAAGAATGTGGGATTTTCGGTATTTGGGGACATCCTCAAGCGGCGCAAGTCACCTACTTTGGCCTTCACAGTCTTCAACACCGTGGCCAAGAAGGAGCAGGTATCGTTTCAAATGATAATGGGAAATTATACGGCTATCGCAATATTGGTCTCTTATCAGAAGTTTTTAAAAATCAATCAGAATTAGATAGACTGACAGGTAGTGCTGCCATTGGTCATGTTCGATATGCAACAGCAGGATCTGCAGATATTCGAAATATTCAACCTTTTCTTTACAAATTTCACGATGGCCAATTTGCCTTATGCCACAATGGTAATTTGACAAATGCTATTTCCTTAAGAAAAGAATTAGAAAATCAAGGTGCCATTTTCAATGCATCCTCAGACACTGAAATTTTAATGCATTTGATTCGTCGTAGTCATAATCCTTCTTTTATGGGAAAAGTAAAAGAGGCTTTAAATACAGTAAAGGGAGGCTTTGCTTATTTGTTAATGACAAAAGATAAGTTAATTGCTGCACTTGATCCAAATGCATTTCGACCTCTTTCAATTGGTCAAATGCAAAACGGTGCATGGGTCATTTCTAGCGAAACATGTGCTTTTGAAGTAGTAGGTGCTAAGTGGGTCAGAGACGTTGAACCTGGTGAAGTTATCATTATTGATGATAAAGGACTAAAATGCGATCGTTACACTGATGAGACTCAATTAGCTATTTGTTCCATGGAATATGTTTATTTTGCAAGACCAGATTCAACCATACATGGTGTGAACGTTCATACTGCTCGTAAAAATATGGGAAAACGCCTTGCACAAGAATTTAAACAGGATGCTGATATTGTAATTGGTGTTCCAAATTCTTCTCTATCTGCCGCTATGGGCTTTGCAGAAGAGTCAGGATTGCCAAATGAAATGGGTCTTGTGAAAAATCAATACACTCAACGAACTTTTATACAACCGATACAAGAATTAAGGGAACAAGGCGTTCGTATGAAATTATCAGCAGTGTCTGGTGTTGTTAAAGGAAAACGTGTTGTTATGATTGATGATTCAATTGTCCGAGGAACAACTTCTAGAAGGATAGTAGGGTTATTGAGAGAAGCAGGAGCTACTGAGGTTCATGTTGCTATTGCTAGTCCAGAATTAAAATACCCATGCTTTTATGGCATTGATATACAGACCAGAAGAGAATTAATTTCAGCGAATCACTCAGTTGAAGAAGTTTGTGAGATTATTGGTGCTGATAGTCTAACCTATTTATCTATAGATGGATTAGTTGAATCAATTGGATTGGAAACAAAAGAGCCAAATGGCGGTCTTTGTATTGCTTATTTTGATGGGCAATATCCAACACCTCTTTATGATTATGAAGAAGAATATTTAAGAAGTCTGGAAGAAAAGACAAGTTTTTACATTCAAAAAGTAAAATAAGCTCTACAATGTAACAAAGGAGAAAAAATGTCTGAAAAAAATGCATACGCTCAATCTGGTGTTGACGTTGAAGCTGGATATGAAGTTGTTGAACGTATCAAAAAGCATGTTGCTCGTACAGAGCGAGCAGGTGTTATCGGAGCTCTTGGTGGTTTTGGAGGGATGTTTGACCTATCACAAATAGGTGTTAAAGAGCCTGTTTTGATCTCAGGGACCGATGGTGTTGGGACAAAACTCATGTTAGCAATTAAATATCATAAACATGATACGATTGGTCAAGATTGTGTTGCCATGTGTGTCAATGATATTATTGCTGCTGGTGCAGAACCACTGTATTTTCTAGATTACATTGCTACGGGTAAAAACAATCCAGCAAAACTTGAAGAAGTTGTTTCTGGTGTAGCTGAAGGGTGTGTTCAAGCTGGTGCCGCTTTGATTGGTGGTGAAACAGCTGAAATGCCTGATATGTATGGTCATGATGATTATGATTTGGCAGGTTTTTCTGTAGGTATTGCTGAAAAATCACAACTCATTGATGGTTCAAAAGTGAAAGAAGGAGATATTCTTCTTGGTCTTGCTTCAAGTGGGATCCACTCTAATGGTTATTCATTAGTTCGTCGTGTCTTTGCTGATTACACTGGTGATGAATATCTACCTGAATTAGAAGGTAAACAGCTAAAAGAAGTTCTACTTGAACCAACACGTATTTACGTCAAGTCTGTTCTGCCATTAATCAAAGGAAAACTCGTTAATGGTATTGCTCATATCACAGGTGGTGGTTTCATTGAAAATATTCCTCGGATGTTTGCGGATGATCTGGCAGCTGAGATAGAAGAAGATAAAATACCAGTTTTACCTATTTTCAAAGCTCTTGAAAAATATGGTAATATTCAACATCAAGAAATGTTTGAAATCTTCAATATGGGTGTCGGTCTTATGCTGGCTGTCAGTACTGAAAATGTTGACCGTGTCAAAGAGCTTTTGGACGAACCAGTCTATGAAATCGGTCGTATTGTGAAAAAAGCTGACGCAAGTGTGGTAATCAAATGATAAAACGAATCGCTGTTTTTGCTTCTGGTAATGGCTCAAACTTTCAGGTTATTGCAGAGCAGTTTCCGGTTAGTTTTGTCTTTTCAGATCACCGTGATGCCTATGTTTTGGAACGTGCTCAAAATCTGTCCATTCCAAGCTTCGCTTTTGAACTCAAAGAGTTTGGCAACAAGGTAGCTTACGAGCAAGCTATTGTTGATTTGTTGGACAAGTACGAGATTGACTTAGTCTGTCTAGCGGGCTATATGAAGATTGTTGGGGAAACCTTGCTCTCAGCCTATGAAGGACGCATCATTAATATCCACCCAGCTTACCTACCTGAATTTCCAGGTGCTCATGGGATACAAGATGCATGGGATGCTAATGTTGATCAATCTGGAGTAACTATTCATTTGATTGATAGTGGGATTGATACTGGACAAATTATCAGACAAGAGCGCGTGCCAAGATTTACAACAGATACAAGAGAAACATTTGAAGCTAGAATTCATGAAATGGAGTATCGCCTCTATCCTGAAGTCTTAATTCAGCTTGGTGTTTCAAAAAAGTTAAGAAATAATCAATGAAATAAACCGCTTTCACTATTTTCGAAATTTTACTATAATGAAAGTAAAATAATTTGACTAATAATAGTCAATAGGAAAGAGGAAAAATTGAATGGCTACCTAATAGAAAAGAGGATAAAAATGACAAAACGAGCCCTTATTTCAGTTTCAGATAAAACAAATTTAGTTGATTTTGCAAAACAATTAGTAGAACTAGGATGGGAAATTGTCTCAACAGGAGGAACGAAAACTGTTTTGGAGGAAGCTGGTATAAGTACAATTGCCATTGATCAAGTAACTGGTTTCCCAGAAATGATGGATGGACGTGTTAAAACCCTACATCCCAATATTCATGGCGGACTTTTAGCTAGAAGAGACAGTGAAAGTCATCTACAGGCAGCTAAAGACAATCAGATTGAATTGATTGATTTGGTTGTCGTTAATCTTTATCCTTTTAAAGAAACCATTTTAAAACCGGATGTAACTTATGCTGATGCTGTTGAAAATATTGACATTGGTGGTCCTTCAATGCTTCGCTCAGCAGCTAAAAATCATACCAGTGTTACTGTCGTAGTTAACCCAGCTGACTATACAACTGTTTTAGGAGAATTGGCTGATACTGGTCAGACGACATTTGAAACACGTCAAAAATTGGCTGCTAAAGTTTTTAGACATACAGCTGCTTATGATGCTTTAATTGCTGAATATTTTACTAAAGCAGTTGGTGAAGAAAAGCCAGAGAAATTAACATTAACTTATGATCTAAATCAAGCAATGCGTTATGGCGAAAATCCACAACAAGATGCAGATTTTTATCAAAAAGCTTTGCCTACAGATTATTCCATTGCTTCTGCTAAACAACTTAATGGTAAAGCACTTTCTTTTAATAATATTCGTGATGCAGATGCGGCTATCCGTATTATTCGTGATTTCAAAGAAAAACCAACTGTTGTTGCCTTAAAACATATGAATTCATGTGGTATTGGTCAGGCTGATAGCATTGAAAAAGCTTGGGATTATGCCTTTGAAGCAGACTCAGTTTCTATTTTTGGTGGGATTATAGTTCTGAATAGACAAGTTGATGCTGCAACTGCCAAAAAGATGCATGCGATCTTTCTTGAAATTATTATTGCTCCAAGTTACTCTAAAGAGGCATTAGAGATTTTAACGACTAAAAAGAAGAATCTACGACTACTAGAACTTCCTTTTGAAGCACAAGATGCTAGTGAGGAAGAAAAAGAGTTTACAGGTGTTGTTGGAGGCCTTTTAGTCCAAAATCAGGATGTAATCAAAGAAAAAACAAGTGATTGGGAAGTAGTGACGGATCGTAAACCATCAGAACAAGAAAAAGAAGCCCTTCAATTTGCTTGGAAAGCTATTAAATATGTTAAGTCAAATGGTATTTTGATTGCAAACGATCATATGACACTCGGAGTAGGACCTGGTCAAACTAACCGTGTAGCTTCTGTTCGCATTGCTATTGATCAAGCAAAAGACCGTCTTGAAGGGGCAGCATTAGCATCAGATGCTTTCTTCCCATTTGCGGATAATATTGAAGAAATTGCAGCTGCAGGCATAAAAGCGATTATTCAACCAGGTGGATCAGTACGTGATCAAGAATCAATTGATGCCGCTAATAAATATGGGATTGCTATGGTCTTTACAGGTGTAAGACATTTCAGACATTAAAAAAGTTGATTAAGATTGTTTTAAGGTGTGACGGTTATACTGAATTTATCCTAAAAAACTTTTCTTTTTCATAAATCTCATGAAAGGACCTGAAAATTGTCAGGTCCTTTCATTTTGTTTCAAAGAAACTATAATGATTTAAAAAGAAATAACTCAAAGGCAATCAAAGTAAACAAGTTGATTTAAACTTTATAAAAATAGCATGCAGTGAAATTAGTATTACAATCAACATGGTTATTTTCTAAAATAACTCTTTAAAAACACAAAAAGAAATGCAGCTTTTGCTACATTTCTTTGGGAGATTTATGAAAAAGAAAAGTTTTTTAGGATGCTTATAATATAAGCTATTATTCTTAAACAAGACTTAATTTAGTAAAAAATGATTCAAAAACACAACAGTTTTTGACAAATATTAACTATTAGCGATTTTATTTGATTTTAAAAATTACCAATCTCTCACATCATATTTGTGATGACTTTTACTATTTGAAATTTAATTTTCATTTATAGAATGACGAACAAATATGTTATAATAATTTTATAAAATTCGTAAATAAAAAAGACTAGTGCTTTTTATCGTTCTTAAAATGAGGTATCTTTGTTATGAAACTTTTAGTTGTAGGTTCTGGTGGCCGTGAGCATGCGATTGCTAAGAAACTATTGACATCTAATAATGTAGAACAAGTTTTTGTAGCGCCTGGTAATGATGGTATGACCTTGGATGGTTTAGAATTAGTGAACATTGTAATTTCCGAACATTCTAAGTTGATTGACTTTGCTAAAGAGAATGAGATTGCTTGGTCCTTCATTGGTCCTGACGATGCGTTAGCAGCTGGTATCGTCGATGATTTCAATAGTGCTGGTCTCAGAGCTTTTGGTCCAAGTAAGGCAGCAGCGGAGCTAGAGTGGTCTAAAGACTTTGCCAAGGAAATCATGGTCAAATACAATATTCCAACAGCAGCCTATGGCACATTTTCAGATTTTGAAGAAGCAAAAGCCTATATCGAGGAGCATGGTGCACCAATCGTAGTAAAAGCTGATGGTTTGGCGCTAGGTAAGGGTGTGGTCGTGGCTGAAACCACTGATCAGGCGGTAGAGGCCGCACATGAGATGCTCTTGGATAACAAATTTGGTGACTCAGGAGCGCGTGTGGTTATCGAGGAATTTTTGGATGGCGAGGAGTTCTCACTCTTTGTTTTCGCAAATGGCGATAAGTTTTACATTATGCCGACAGCTCAAGATCACAAGCGTGCCTACGATGGTGACAAGGGCCCAAATACTGGTGGTATGGGTGCCTATGCTCCAGTTCCTCACTTGCCTCATAGAGTAGTGGATACAGCAGTCGAAACTATCGTTAAACCTGTCCTTGAGGGTATGATTGCAGAAGGACGTCCTTATCTAGGCGTCCTCTATGCGGGACTTATCCTGACGGCTGATGGCCCTAAGGTGATCGAGTTTAACTCACGTTTTGGTGACCCTGAAACTCAGGTTATCCTTCCTCGACTGACTTCCGATTTTGCTCAGAACATCGATGACATCATGACGGGTATTGAGCCTTACATCACTTGGCAAAAGAACGGCGTGACTCTGGGAGTTGTCGTTGCCTCAGAAGGATACCCGCTCAATTACGAGAAAGGTGTGGTACTGCCTGAAAAGACCGACGGCGACATTATCACTTACTATGCAGGTGCTAAGTTTACAGAAAATGGTAAAGCGCTGCTTTCAAACGGAGGACGTGTCTATATGCTCGTCACCACAGAAGACAGCGTCAAAGCAGGACAAGACAAAATCTATACCCAACTCGCCCAACAAGACACCACGGGTCTCTTTTACAGAAACGACATCGGAAGCAAATCTATTAAATAATAAGTTTAAATTTGCTAAAACTTACTAAAAGGCGAGCGTAGCGAGCTTAATCTGATACTTTTCGCTGTGGCAAAAAGACAAACAATTATTTTATAATTGTTTGTCTCGGAAATTTTGAGACCTTGGGCTCAAAATTTAGGCACTGGAACCAAAGGTTCGCTGCCGTCCGTGCCACCTCAGAAAAGTATCATAAAGAAAAAAGAAAGAAGTATATATGAACCCAATTATTTCTATTATCATGGGCTCCAAATCCGACTGGACAACCATGCAAAAAACGACCGAAGTTCTAGACAAATTTAGCATTGCTTATGAAAAGAAAGTCATTTCAGCCCACCGCACGCCTGACCTCATGTTCAAGCATGCTGAGGAGGCACGAGATCGTGGTATCAAAATCATCATCGCTGGAGCAGGTGGAGCAGCTCACTTGCCTGGCATGGTGGCAGCTAAAACAACTTTGCCTGTCATCGGTGTGCCTGTCAAATCACGTGCCCTTTCAGGTTTAGATTCGCTTTATTCGATTGTGCAGATGCCTGGCGGTGTGCCTGTGGCAACCATGGCTATCGGAGAAGCGGGAGCGACTAACGCTGCTCTGACAGCCCTCCGTATCCTCTCCATTGAGGACCAAAATTTGGCTCAAGAGCTAGCTCATTTTCATGAGGAACAAGGAAAAATTGCAGAGGAGTCAAGTGATGAACTCAACTAAAACAATTGGGATTATTGGCGGTGGTCAATTAGGACAAATGATGGCTATTTCTGCTATCTACATGGGTCACAAGGTCATTACTCTGGACCCAAACAAGGATTGTCCAGCTTCGCGTGTTTCAGAAGTTATTGAAGCTGATTATGATGATAAAGTAGCACTGGTGAAACTGGCTGAACGGTGTGATATCTTGACCTATGAATTTGAAAACGTCGATGCAGATGGTCTGGATGCTGTAGTGTCAGCTGGTCAGCTACCGCAGGGGACTGATTTGCTCCGCATTTCTCAAAACCGTATCTTTGAAAAAGACTTTCTGGCAAACCAGGCTGGTGTGACTGTCGCTCCTTACAAGGTGGTGACGTCTAGCCTTGACCTTGAGGGACTTGATTTGACCAAGACCTATGTCCTCAAGACAGCGACAGGTGGTTACGACGGTCATGGGCAAAAGGTTATCCGCTCAGCAGAAGACCTACCAGAGGCGCAACAATTAGCCAACTCAGCCGAGTGTGTCTTGGAAGAGTTTGTCAACTTTGACCTTGAAATCTCAATTATCGTGTCTGGAAATGGTCAGGATGTGACGGTCTTCCCCGTTCAAGAAAATATCCACCGCAACAATATCCTGTCAAAAACTATCGTACCAGCTCGCATCTCAGACCAACTGGCTGATAAGGCTAAGGAAATGGCATTGCAGATTGCCAAGAAACTCCAGCTATCAGGCACTCTCTGTGTGGAAATGTTTGCGACCGCAGATGATATCATCGTAAATGAAATCGCCCCACGCCCTCACAACTCAGGGCACTACTCTATCGAAGTCTGTGACTTTTCACAGTTTGACACCCACATCTTGGGTGTACTGGGCGCACCGCTTCCTCAGATTCAGCTCCACGCCCCAGCCGTCATGCTTAACGTCCTAGGACAACATATCCAACAGGCAACTGACTATGTTGCCGAAAACCCTAGCGCCCACCTCCACATGTATGGTAAACTAGAAGCAAAACATAACCGCAAAATGGGACATGTGACGGTGTTTAGTGATGTGCCTGATGAGGTGGAGGAGTTTTAGGGGACGGAGTATGAAAAAGAATGCGTGAACTAATAGAAGCAATATCAAAATTGAGTGAAACTAGTATGTGGGATATTTTATCAGCACTTTCCACTCCTGTTGCCTTCATAGCCTTAGCTTATCAAATATATTATGATAGGTTGCAAAAAAGACCAAACTATAAATTACATATAAAGTCAATGGTTGAATATAATAATAGCAACGAGAGTTTCATTAAATTAACAGTAACAAACCTTGGAAATCGCCCCACAGCAATTTACGCTATTAGAGCTGTGAATGGAAAAAATAATCACTTAATAAAGTGGGCTAATTCATCGTACCTTAGAAGGAAATTAGATGAATCAACATATCGTGATCTAGGAATTAATCCTCATGAAATTTATACATATAATATAAAAGATGAGGATATAAGTGTTGAAACAGTTAGAGGACACCCTAATATAAAATATCCAGTACTGTTAGATATAGGTCAGATACATATTTTTAATATAAAGTTCAACGGAGAATCTAACATTGATTTTAAAAAGACTTATATAATAGTTCAAGATACTTTGGGAAACTTTTATCAAAGTGATTATAATTCATTCAAATTAAATTCCATTGAACCTGAGGGAGAAGATAGTTAATGATATCTTATTTGTGAGTGTATTTTATTTCTAACTTACAAACTTCCATACTTTTAATATAATAGAAAGGAACAAGGGCTACCGTATTCGCTAAACTGAATACGGGCTACGGACTTTGCCAAAAAGATAGTTTTTCCTAGAATCATGAGATTCTTCGTCAAAACTCCTATTTTGGCTGTGTCCGCTTAACGCCCTTAATATCTGAAACATGATCGAACGTTATTCACGTCCTGAGATGGCGAACATTTGGAGTGAGGAAAATAAATACCGTGCTTGGTTGGAGGTCGAGATTTTGGCTGACGAGGCATGGGCTGAGTTGGGTGAGATTCCTAAAGAAGATGTGGCTAAGATTCGTGCCAATGCCGATTTTGAAGTGGATCGCATTCTTGAGATTGAGCAGGAAACGCGTCACGATGTGGTGGCTTTCACGCGTGCGGTTTCTGAGACGCTTGGTGAGGAGCGCAAGTGGGTGCACTACGGTTTGACGTCGACTGACGTGGTGGACACTGCCTACGGTTACCTCTACAAACAAGCTAACGACATTATCCGTCGTGACCTTGAGAATTTCACAAATATTGTGGCTGACAAGGCTAAGGAGCACAAGTTCACCATCATGATGGGTCGTACCCACGGTGTTCATGCTGAGCCAACGACTTTCGGTCTTAAATTGGCAACTTGGTACAGTGAGATGAAACGTAATATTGAGCGTTTTGAACATGCTGCCGCAGGTGTAGAAGCTGGTAAGATTTCTGGTGCCGTTGGTAACTTTGCCAATATTCCTCCATTCGTGGAAGAATATGTCTGTGACAAATTAGGCATCCGCCCACAAGAAATTTCAACTCAGGTTCTTCCACGTGACCTTCACGCAGAATATTTTGCAGTGCTTGCAAGCATCGCAACATCTATCGAACGCATGGCGACAGAGATTCGTGGCCTGCAAAAATCAGAACAACGTGAAGTTGAAGAGTTCTTTGCCAAAGGTCAGAAAGGTAGCTCTGCTATGCCTCACAAACGCAACCCAATCGGTTCTGAGAACATGACTGGGCTAGCACGCGTGATTCGTGGTCACATGGTGACGGCTTATGAGAACGTGTCACTTTGGCACGAGCGTGATATTTCGCACTCATCAGCTGAGCGTATTATCACACCTGATACAACTATCTTGATTGACTACATGCTTAACCGTTTTGGCAACATTGTCAAAAACTTGACTGTCTTCCCAGAAAATATGATTCGCAACATGAATTCAACCTTTGGATTGATTTACAGCCAAAGAGCAATGCTGACTTTGATTGAAAAGGGTATGACACGTGAGCAGGCTTACGACTTGGTACAACCAAAAACAGCCTACTCGTGGGATAACCAAGTTGATTTTAAACCATTATTAGAAAAAGATCCTCAAGTTACAGATCGATTAACACAAGCAGAAATTGATGATATTTTTAATCCTGAGTATTATACAAAACGAGTTGATGTTATCTTTAAACGTTTGGGATTAGACTAAAAAAGAAGAGTTTTGAAAATAAGCTCTTTTTCTTTTTCATAAAATTAATAAAAAATAAAAATTACATGAAAATATATGATATAATGACATTGAAGTAAATCGATTGAAAGGGATTTATGCTGGAGGGGTTTGGAGAAAAGGTTAAAGGATTACGAGCAGAAAATAATATTACTCGTGAAGAATTGTGTGGTAATGAAGCAGAGTTATCAATAAGGCAATTAGCACGTATAGAATCAGGCAAGTCAATACCAAATTTAAGTTCTGTCAATTACATCGCAAAACAATTGGGTGTTAGCATTGGTTCTTTGACAGATGGTCAAAATATAGAGTTGCCTAAGCGTTATAAGGAGTTGAAGTATTTAATATTAAGAACACCGGTTTTTACTGATGTTTCAAAAATTAACTTACGTGAACAACAACTTGATGAGATATATGAAATATATTATGATGAGTTACCAGAAATTGAAAAGTTAGCTATAGATTGTATACAGGCAACATTAGATACAAGTTTGACTAAAGATGTTAATTTTGGCATTGGTATTTTAAATGATTATTTAATTCAAACTAAGAAAAAGAAAAAGTATCAGATAAATGATTTGATTCTAATAAATCTCTATTTAGCTTGTTTAGATATAACCAAGAAAAAAGGAAACTTATATGACAGTCACTTTTACAAGACTATATTTGAAATAATCCAACAAAATGTTCAGAATTATCATATTGAAGAAAAATTTATTGTTCAACAAATATTGATACAATATTTTTTATTGTCTTTGTATTATGAAGAGTTTGATTATCTCTGTGATATAGTTAAACTAACTAAACAAATTTTAGATTAAATCCAAGATTTTAACAGGATGCCAATTATTTGTATTATGGAGTGGAAGTATTTCTTAAATTGTTTACTTGATTTTAAGAAAGCAAAAAGTTGTCACACAAAAGCAATTTTGTTTGCTAACATGATGGGAGACGACTACTTAGAAGAGAAAATAAATGAAGAATGGAATAAAGATTTATCAAAATTAAATATTTGCTATGATGATTAGGTTAATTACTATGAGTCATTTAGAGAAGAACATGACATTAATGTCATGTTCTTAATTGTTTATTTTGACTATAATAAGTTTACAAAATCAATAAATTATTAGGAGAGTTCAAAAATGAACAAAAAATTTTCTATCTTACTACTTTTAATGCTTCCTTTTATTTCAACTGCTATTAAGTATGCGTCTGAAATAGATTGGTGGAAAATTGGATAATAATACCTCTTTTCTGCTATAATATCTTTATGACAAGAATCTTAGATAATGATATATTAGGGGATGAGGAGTATTCTGAGCGTTCACTACGTCCTCAATATTTTAAAGAATATATTGGTCAATCAAAAGTAAAAGATCAATTAACAATTTTTATTGAAGCTGCAAAAATGAGAGATGAATCGTTGGATCATGTTTTACTCTTTGGCCCTCCAGGACTAGGGAAAACAACTATGGCCTTTGTGATTGCCAATGAATTAGGTGTCAATTTAAAGCAAACATCTGGTCCAGCTATTGAAAAAGCAGGTGATTTAGTTGCCATTTTAAATGATTTAGAGCCTGGCGATGTTCTCTTTATCGATGAAATCCACAGAATGCCCATGGCTGTCGAGGAAGTCCTATATAGTGCTATGGAAGATTTTTACATTGACATCATGATTGGTGCTAGTGATACAAGTCGTAGTGTTCACCTTGATTTACCACCATTCACTTTGATTGGAGCAACCACGCGTGCAGGTATGCTATCTAATCCTCTTCGTGCTCGTTTTGGAATTACAGGTCATATGGAATATTATGAATTGGATGATTTAACAGAGATAGTTGAGCGGACAGCAGATATTTTTGATATGGCCATCGTGAAGGAAGCTGCTATAGAATTAGCAAAACGAAGCCGTGGAACGCCTAGAATTGCAAATCGACTCTTAAAACGGGTACGTGATTTTGCACAAATAAAAGGAGATGGCACTATTACCAGTCAAATCACTGATCAAGCACTATCAATGTTAGATGTAGACCAAGAAGGACTTGATTATGTCGATCAAAAAATCCTAAGAACGATGATTGAAATGTATAATGGTGGTCCAGTTGGTCTTGGGACTTTATCAATAAACATTGCTGAAGAACGAGATACTGTTGAAGATATGTATGAGCCCTATCTCATTCAAAAAGGTTTTATGATGCGTACTCGTACAGGAAGAGTAGCAACTGCAAAAGCTTATCAACATTTAGGCTATCCCTTGTCAGAGAAGTAAAAGAATGCCGAAATTGTTAAAAATGATTGAGTCAATATTCTAATTACCCTAAAATCTCTACTAATGGTTAGTTGGAGTTGCTATTTATTGTATTATCAAAAACAGTAAGAGTTCATTTTTGAATTGTCTTAAGTGACAGCACCTAAGTGTTGTCTTTTTATTGCTGTTATTGAAAAGGCGAACAAATGAGAATCTATCATGGCTATATCTTAAATTTACTACAAAATTTTGATATAATGATAAACGAGGAGACTGTCATGAAAAAAGTATGTTTTGTCTGTTTAGGAAATATTTGCCGTAGTCCTATGGCTGAATTTGTTATGAAACAAGAGGCTTCTGATAAAGATTGGTTGATTGAAAGTCGTGGAACATCAGACTGGGAACATGGTAATCCCATACATCCTGGGACACAAAAAATACTGACAGCTAGTCAGATTCCTTTTGAAAATTCAAAAGCCTCACAAGAATTAACCATAAAAGATTTTGAGACTTTTGATTATTTAATTGGCATGGATCAACAAAATGTTAAAGATATGAAGGCTATGTCAAATGGACGTTTTGATCATAAAATAGCTTTGTTTTGCCAAGGTGGCGTTCCAGATCCATGGTATACTGGTGATTTTGAAGAGACCTATCACTTAGTCAGTCAAGGTTGTCAGACGTGGCGAGAAATCATTGAAAAAAATATACAGAGTAATGAGAAATGAATAAAAAACGACAAGAATTGAAGTTAATCAAATTAACAAGAGTACAAATAGAGATTTTGGTAACCATTATCCTTTTTGTTTGTGGGATCTCTGTTTTTACCTTAACCATAAAAGAAAAAACAAGTTTAACTTTAAATAATGGTCAATTAAAATATACTGGTTATGTCGTTAACCATCGCATGAACGGTCAAGGAAAATTAACTTATGCTAACGGAGATACCTATACAGGAAATTTCTCAAACGGTGTCTTCAATGGACAGGGTCAATTTGTAGCAAGTAATGGTTGGTCTTATAAAGGTAATTTTAAAAACGGCCAGCCAGATGGTCAAGGAAAACTAAAAGCAAAGAATGGAAAGGTTTATAAAGGAACCTTTAAACAGGGGATATATCAAAAATGAGAGTAAAATGGTTTTCATTTATACGTGTGACAGGGCTATTATTAGTACTGCTCTACCATTTTTTTAAACATGCTTTTCCAGGTGGTTTTATCGGAGTTGATATCTTCTTTACTTTTTCAGGATATTTAATCACAGCTCTCTTAATTGATGAGTACACCAAGAAAAAGACTATTGATATTATTGGATTCTTGAGACGGCGATTTTATCGTATTGTTCCACCAGTTATTATTATGGTTTTGGTTACCATGCCATTTACCTTCTTAGTAAGACGAGATTTTATCGCTGGAATTGGGGCACAGATTGCGGCTGCTATAGGTTTCACAACTAATTTCTATGAAATTTTGACCGGTGGCAATTATGAAAGCCAGTTCATTCCACATCTCTTTGTTCATACATGGAGTTTGGCAATAGAAGTTCATTTTTATATAATTTGGGCACTTATTGTCTGGCTTTTAGCTAGAAAACATTATGAACCGACTAAGTTTAGAGGCTACGTCTTTCTAGCATCGACTGGTATTTTCGCAATTAGCTTTTTGACAATGTTTATCAGAGCTTTTCTGGTTAATAACTTTTCACTTATTTATTTTTCAACATTAGCTCATAGCTTTCCATTTTTCCTAGGTGCTATGTTTGCAACAATGACAGGGATAAAAGAAACAACAACGCGTTTTCAAAAGAATGTAAAGCATTGGCAAACGAAGCAAGTTTTAAGTGTGATGATTGGTAGTTTTCTAATGTTGCTTATTTTGACATTAGTTCTTGACTTTAACCAACTGATTACTTATTTATTTGGCTTTGTATTAGCAAGCTTTTTTGCCTCTATCATGATTTATGCAGCGCGTGTACTTCATGAGAAGACACCTAATAGCAAAGAACCCTTTGTGATTACTTATATAGCTGATATTAGTTATGGAGTGTATCTATTCCACTGGCCGTTTTACATTATCTTTTCACAATTGGGCCCCAATTGGATTGCGGTTATTCTAACAGTATTATGCTCATTTATTTTTTCAACATTATCCTTTTATGTTATTGAACCATTGATTGCTGGAAAAGAACCACATTTATTTGGTTTGTCATTAGATTTAAAACCTTATCTAAAATGGTTATATACTTTAGCAGGTGTGCTTGCAGTTATAACACTATTAACTGGCTTTTTAGCACCTAGTGTCGGAAAATTTGAAAATGAACTATTAGCTAGTTCTCTTGAACAAGCTAGAAATAGTATTAATCGTACACATACTCTTGCTGCTGGAGATGCAAATGCCTTGAGTGATATCACTATCATAGGTGATTCAGTAGCATTAAGATCAAGCAGTGCATTTTCAAGTATCATGCCAGAAGCTCAACTAGATGCAGCGGTTAGCCGTAACTTCTCAGAAGCTTATGATATTTTTTCTAATCATATAACAAGTAATACTTTGTCTCAAACAGTTGTAGTAGCCATTGGGGTAAATTCACTTGATCATTATAAAACGGATCTAAATGCTTTTATTAAAAAATTACCAAAAGGACATAGACTAGTCTTTGTGTCTCCTTACAATAGTAAGAATATTACTCAAGTTGCAGAAGCTCGTGACTATGAAATAAAGTTAGCTCAAAAATACAGTTATGTAACCGTTGCTGACTGGTATAAAGTAGCAGTTGAGAATCCTGATATTTGGGATGGTACAGATGGTGTACACTATAGTGATTCAACGACAAAAGGTGCAACACTCTATGTCGATACGGTACAATCAGCGGTTAGAAAAGTTGCAAAACAAAATCCAAAATAAGAAACCTTAATAGGTTTCTTTTTCTTTTAAAAAAAATATTGTTAAAATAATCACAAAAAAGATTGTGAAACTATTTACAAATTATATTTTTTTGTTATAATAATCTTGTAAATAAATTTGTGAAACTTTTAACAATAAAGATTTCTAGAGGAGAATTGAATGGCTGATAAAAAAATGTCACCTGAACAAAAGTTGAATCAAGCTCAAAAACATGTTGATGAGCTTGTCCAAAATGGACTTATTGCATTAGATGCATTTCGACAATTAAATCAAGAACAAGTTGATTGTATTGTCGCAAAAGCTTCAGTTGCAGCCTTAGATGCACATGGTATTTTAGCAATGCATGCTTATGAAGAAACCGGACGTGGTGTCTTTGAAGATAAAGCAACTAAAAATTTATTTGCTTGTGAACATGTTGTAAACAATATGCGTGGTGTCAAAACAGTTGGTGTCATAGAAGATGATCCTATTACAGGATTGACTAAAATTGCTGAACCGGTAGGGGTTATTTGTGGAATTACACCAACAACTAATCCAACGTCAACAGCTATATTTAAATCACTAATTGCTTTAAAAACAAGAAATCCAATTGTGTTTGGTTTCCACCCTTCAGCACAAGAATCATCCGCTCATGCTGCACAAATTGTTCGTGATGCTGCGATTGAAGCAGGTGCTCCAGAAAATTGTATTCAGTGGATTACTGAGCCTTCAATGGAAGCGACTGGGGCATTGATGAATCATGATGGTATTGCAACTATCCTTGCTACAGGTGGAAATGCAATGGTGCGTGCGGCATACTCCTGTGGGAAACCAGCACTCGGCGTGGGGGCAGGGAATGTTCCGGCTTACATTGAAAAATCAGCTGATATTCGTCAAGCAGCACATGATATTGTCATGTCAAAATCATTTGACAATGGTATGGTTTGTGCTTCAGAGCAGGCTGTTATCGTAGACAAAGAAATTTATAAAGAATTTATTGCAGAATTTAAATCTTACAAGACATATTTTGTCAATAAAAAAGAAAAAGCTCTCTTAGAAGAGTTTTGCTTCGGAGTTAAAGCAAATAGTAAAAACTGTGCTGGTGCTAAACTTAACCCAGATATTGTTGGAAAACCTGCTACTTGGATTGCTGAACAAGCTGGATTTAGTGTTCCAGAAGAAACAAATATATTAGCAGCTGAATGTGCTGAAGTCAGTGAAAAAGAACCTCTTACGCGTGAAAAATTATCACCAGTCATTGCGGTATTAAAAGCTGAATCAGCAGAAGATGGACTAAAGAAAGCGCGACAAATGGTTGAGTTCCATGGACTTGGACATTCTGCAGCTATCCATACAAAAGATGAATCTCTTGCTAAAAGATTTGGAACAGAAATGAAGGCTATGCGTATTATTTGGAATTCACCTTCAACATTTGGAGGAATTGGAGATGTTTATAATGCCTTTATTCCATCACTAACACTCGGTTGTGGTTCATATGGTAGAAACTCAGTTGGTGATAACGTCAGTGCTATTAATCTTTTAAACATCAAGAAAGTAGGGAAACGTCGTAATAATATGCAATGGTTTAAAGTTCCTTCAAAAATTTATTTTGAACGTAATTCAATTCAATACCTTCAAGATGCTGCAGATATTGAACGTGTTATGATTGTTACTGACAAATCTATTGAGAAACTAGGATTTGTTAAACGCGTCACTGACCAATTGTATTTACGAAAAAATAAAGTTTCTATTCATGTGTTCACTGATGTCGAACCTGATCCAGATATCACAACAGTCTACAAAGGTGCTGAGATGATGCGTGATTTCCAACCAGATACCATTATAGCCTTGGGTGGTGGTTCACCAATGGATGCAGCAAAAGGCATGTGGCTCTTCTACGAACAACCAGATATCGATTTTAGTGATTTAACACAAAAGTATATGGATATTAGAAAACGTGCTTTCCGTTTTCCTAAGCTTGGTAAAAAAGCAAAATATATAGGAATTCCAACGACATCAGGTACTGGATCAGAGGTAACACCTTTTGCAGTCATCTCAGATAAAGCCAATAATCGAAAATACCCATTAGCTGACTATGCTTTGACACCGACTATTGCAATTGTCGACCCTGCTTTAGTTGAATCTGTACCAGGATTTATCGCTGCTGACACAGGTATGGATGTCTTAACGCATGCAACAGAAGCATATACATCAAATTTTGCAAATGATTACACTGATGGAATTGCACTTCAAACAATCAAATTAGTCTTTAAATATCTCGAAAAATCAGTGAAAGAAGCAGATCCAGAAGCACGTGAAAAAATGCATAACGCATCAACGATGGCAGGTATGGCTTTTGCAAATGCCTTTTTAGGAATGAGTCACTCAATGGCTCACAAAATTGGAGGGGTTCATCATACAGTCCATGGTCGTACAAATGCTATTTTGTTACCATATGTTATTCGTTATAATGGGACAAGACCTTCTAAAACAACGACTTGGCCAAAATATAATTACTGGAAAGCAGATGAGAAATTCCAAGATATTGCACGAATGTTAGGGTTACCATGTTCAACTCCTGAAGAAGCAGTCGAAGCATATGCAAAAGCTGTTTACGACCTTGGAGTTTCTGTTGGAATTGACATGAGTTTTAAAGGTTTTGGTATTGACGAAAAAGCTTGGAAAGATAGTTTGCATGAAATTGCGCTTCTAGCATATGAAGATCAATGTTCACCAGCAAATCCACGTTTGCCTTTAGTAGCAGATATGGAAGAAATTATGGCAGATGCCTATTATGGCTATGCTAAACGTCCGGGAAGACTAAAATAATCCTTATAAAGAGGTCAGTAGACCTCTTTTTTTCGACTTCTAAAAACATAACCGGTTAAGTGTATTTTCTGAAAATTTTCACTAAAAGTTATTGACAAAGTTTGTGATAAGATATTCAATCTAATTGAAAACGATTTCATTTTAATGGAATTCTAAAATAATAAAATTCGGAGGTAAAATCATGAGAGCTGTTGTAGTTGATAATACTGGCACAGGCGTTGAAATTGTAGAACACGATAAACCGGTTGTCCAATATGGAGAGGCACTTGTAAAAGTTGAATATTGTGGTGTTTGTCATACTGATCTTCACGTTGCCCATGGTGATTTTGGAAAAGTTCCTGGTCGTATATTAGGACATGAAGGTATTGGTATTGTAGAAGAGTTAGGTGAGGGTGTAACATCACTTAAAGTGGGTGATCGAGTATCAATTGCATGGCTCTTCGAAGGTTGTGGTCATTGCGAATATTGTACAACAGGTCGTGAAACGCTTTGTCGCAGTGTTAAAAATGCGGGTTATACTGTTGATGGTGGGATGAGTGATTATGCTGTAGTGACAGCAGATTATGCCGTTAAAGTTCCAGATGGACTGGATCCTGCCCAAGCTTCTTCAATTACCTGTGCAGGTGTTACTACCTATAAAGCTATTAAAGAAGCTGGTGCTGCTCCAGGACAATGGATTGTTGTCTTTGGTGCAGGTGGCTTAGGTAATTTAGCTGTCCAATATGCTAAAAAAGTGTTTAATGCCCATGTTGTTGCAGTTGACATTAATGATGATAAATTAGCTCTGGCTAAAAAAGTAGGTGCAGATATCGTTATCAATGGTAAGACGTCATCTGATGTTTCTAAAGAAATTCAAGATAAAACTGGTGGCTGCCATGGCGCTGTTGTTACGGCGGTATCAAAAGTTGCTTTCAATCAAGCAATCGATAGTGTGCGTGCTGGAGGAACAGTTGTGGCTGTTGGTCTTCCGTCTGAGTATATGGAGTTATCAATAGTAAAAACTGTTTTAGATGGTATTAGAGTAGTAGGTTCTTTAGTTGGAACGCGAAAAGATTTGGAAGAAGCTTTTGCTTTCGGTGCAGAAGGACTTGTCGTTCCTGTAGTCGAAAAAAGTCCCAGTAGATACAGCAGTTTCTGTATTTGATGAAATGGAATCCGGAAAAATCCAAGGTCGAAAAGTTTTAGATTTCACACATTAATGTAGAAAAATAGTTTACATTTTACTAGTGCAGCGTTATAATATTATCGGAAAAAAACGAAAGAAGGTTTAGAACAAAATGGCTGAACAATTATATACTGTTTTAGCAACAGTTTGGATTTCAATTGCTGGTGTTGATTCTCGTTGGGAAAAATAGTATAAAGGGTACAAGATGTATCATAAAAAGAGATGATTTCTTTAATAGGTCATCTCTTTTTTGTTTGGGATTAAGAGTGGATTCTAATAGACAGAATGTTAAGAAGTGCTATAATGAAGAAGAGAAGAAGAAAAGAGGAATATGATGGGGAGAGATGTTTTAGATGTCACTCAAGGAAGTGACAAAAGAAAGCCTAAAATTTTAAAAGTCATTTTAAGTATAGTTGGGCTATTAGTCTTGGCTACGGTTATTTTTGGTATTTTTACATTTATAACAGGGGATATTAATGGGAAATGGCAATCACAAAATATGGAAAAGCAATTAGAAAAAGAAATTGCAGGTGAGTTTTCAAAAGAAACAGGTGAATTTGATTTAAGCGAAAAAGATATTATTGGTGATACACGTATTAAAATGGCTGTCAAAAGAGACAAAGCAAATGTCACCATTCAAGTTAAAATAAATGAGGATGCCTTCCAAAAAGCCTTTGAAGACTATTTATCTAAAACCATTAATTCTTATTTATCAAGTCAGAACCTTCAGTATTCGGATTTGACAGACGAAGAAAAAGCCATTTTTGAAGAAAGTATACCATCTCAAAAAGAAATTGATGCCATTATTGATCAAGCTTTTAGTCAATCTGTCAAAATTGGAGGGATTTACCATAAAAAAACTGGTATTATGACTGCTCCCGTGTTCACGGGGAATGTTAACCGTCTATCACATCATATTAAAGTAACAAAAGCAAATTCAAAAGCTATTAAAATTTCAAAAGTAGCTGCTCAAAAAGGAGATTATACGATTTATCATAAATCTGGAAATAAAGTTACACTTGAAGGTCATCAAAAATACACATTTCATAAAGAATAATAAAAAGAGAAGTACACTATGCTTCTCTTTTTTAATAGTTAGAATATGTTATAATATTAAAAAGAATTTACAAGGTAGGTAAGTGCTATGCCAATGCTATATCAATCAACGCGTCAAGAAAATAATAAAGTAAGTGCTAGTCAAGCAATATTGCAAGGTTTAGCGCAAGATGGTGGCTTGTTTACACCATTAGAAATGCCAAAGTTAAACTTAGATTTTGATAAACTAAAAAAAGCATCTTATCAGGAAGTTGCGCAGTTTATCTTAAAAGCATTTTTTGATGATTTTACAGAGGAAGAGATTAATTTTTGTGTCCAGTCTGCTTATGGCTCATCATTTGATGATGAACGAATAGCTCCTATGACGAGTTTTGGTCAAGAACACTACTTAGAATTATATCATGGAGAAACAATTGCTTTTAAAGATATGGCTTTATCTATCTTACCTTATTTGATGACTACTGCGGCTAAAAAACAAGGTGTAGACCGAAAAATTGTCATATTAACAGCAACGTCTGGTGATACAGGTAAGGCAGCTATGGCCGGCTTTGAAGATGTCCCTAATACGGAAATTATCGTCTTTTACCCTAAAAATGGAGTCAGTAATATTCAAGAGCTTCAAATGACTACTCAGACTGGAACAAATACTCATGTGATTGCTATTGAAGGTAATTTTGATGATGCACAAACAGAAGTAAAACGGTTGTTTAGTGATAATACTCTAAAGTCAACATTATTGGCTAATAATATCCAATTTTCTTCTGCAAATTCTATGAACATTGGACGTTTGGTGCCACAAATTGTTTATTACGTCTATGCTTATGCACAGCTTATTAAGTCAAATGCCATAACCAAAGGTCAAGAAATTAATATTGTTGTTCCAACTGGAAATTTTGGGAACATTTTAGCATCATATTATGCTAAAGAAATTGGTCTTCCAGTTGCTAAACTCATCTGTGCATCAAATGAAAATAATGTTTTAACGGATTTTTTCAAATCCCACACTTATAATAAAAAACGTGATTTCAAATTAACTTTAAGTCCATCAATGGATATCTTGGTGTCATCAAACCTTGAAAGATTAGTTTTTCATTTAATGGGAAATGATGCTAAAGCAACTAAAAAGCTAATGGACCAACTCATAAATGATAATCAATATCAAATTCAAGCCTTGAAGCAAGAAATTTTTGACCTTTTTGATGCTGGGTTTGCCACGGAAGAAGCAACAAAAGAAGAAATAAAACGAGTCTTTAAAAAATATGGCTACACCATAGATCCACATACAGCAGTTGCTTCTGCTGTTTATCAAGACTATCTTAAAAAAACAAAAGACAACACACCAACTTTAATTGTCTCTACAGCTAGTCCCTATAAATTTCCAAGTGTTGTTGTGACTGCTATCGAGAATGAAAGACCAAATGATGATTTTGAAGCAGTTGACCTTTTGAATAAGATATCCCAAGTATCTGTGCCAAAGGCCGTTGATTCAATTGAAAAAAGGGAAATAAAACATCATACCACGTGTGCTATTTCTGAGATGCAAAAAGCAGTTGAAACGATACTTCTAGGTGAAAGTAACTAATGTGATTAATCAAAAGAGTTATTATAAAGAAATTCTAAACTTAGCATTGCCGGCGATGATCGAAAATATTTTACAAATGCTAATGGGATTAGTAGATAGCTATTTAGTAGCACAATTGGGAATAGTTGCTATAACAGGTGTGTCAGTTGCTAACAATATCATTAGTATTTATCAAGCCATTTACATTGCACTGGCTGCTGCAGTCTCAAGTCTTATTGCCAGAAGTTTTATTTCTGAATCAGAAAATGAGCAGGCTAGGAAAATTGGGGAATCACTATCGTTGACAATCTATATTAGTCTATTTTTAGGTGTGATAACAGTTTTATTTGCCAGAGAAATGCTAATATCTTTAGGGACAAGTGAACAAGTGGCTCAAGTAGGGAGACTCTATCTTGGTGTTATTGGTGGCAATTGTTTTGCGATAGGCCTAATAGTTGTATTAGGAGCAATTGTTAGGGCAAATGGCTATCCCAAACTGCCAATGTATGTCAGTCTCTTATCAAATATTATCAACATTATCTTATCTTCTTTATCTATCTTGGTTTGGCATTATGGCATTATTGGAGTTGCAACGGCAACGGTTATTTCAAGAGTAATTGCTTGTTTGATATTAATTCGTTTTCTTCCTATTAAAAGAGTAATTAGTGAATTTAACTTTAAGCCATCAAAAGAGTTGCTCTACTTATCTTTTCCAACAGCGATGGAACGATTATTGATGAGATTGGGAGATGTTGTCACTATAATTATTGTGGTTAAGTTAGGAACTAAGACAGTAGCTGGAAATGCAATTGGTGAAAGTATAACACAATTCAACTATATGCCAGGCTTAGCGATGGCGACAGCTACGATTATTTTAGTAGCCAGAAGTGAGTTAGAAAACAGAAGTGAACAGAAAAAACTAATCAAACAGATCTTATGGTTATCAAGTAGTATGATGTTAGCTATTGCTTTTGTTGTCTATATATTTGGCAAACTATTAAGTGGACAATTTACATCAGATACTGTTGTCATAAATAGTAGTATGATCGTTATTTTATTCTCGTTAATAGGTAGTTTTTCAACTTCAGGTACTTTGATTTATACTGCAGTGTGGCAGGGACTAGGAAGACCAAAAATACCACTTTACACAACTTCATTTGGTATGTGGGTTATTCGTATTGGTTTTGGTTATCTATTGAGTATACCACTGAAATTAGGATTAAGTGGCGTGTGGATTGCAACCGTTTTGGATAACACATCTAGATGGTTCATCTTGAAATACTATTACAAACAAAAAAAGTTATGAGCTCATAACTTTTTTTAATTTCTAGTAAAAAAGACTTGAAAAGATAGTGAACTTCTGTTATTATATTATGGTGCTGTAAAAAAAGCAGCTTTAGCTATGATACAAGAGGTTGCGACACGCTCGGTTGCATTGCCACGCAAAAGCGTATCGGTTTTCTTGAGGAGCTAGCCTATTATCGTAAATAGACGAGAGGAGAAAAGATGGCAAACAAAAAAATCCGTATCCGTTTGAAAGCATACGAACATCGTACGCTTGACACAGCGGCAGAAAAAATCGTTGAAACTGTAACTCGTACAGGCGCTACTGTAGCAGGACCGGTTCCACTTCCAACAGAACGTAGTCTTTACACAATTATTCGTGCGACTCACAAATATAAAGATTCTCGCGAGCAATTTGAAATGCGTACACACAAACGTCTTATCGACATTGTGAACCCAACTCAAAAGACTGTTGACGCTCTTATGAAATTGGATCTTCCAAGTGGTGTAAACGTAGAAATCAAGCTTTAAGATTGATCTTCTGAGCACAAAAAACGCTCGTAAAAAACTTTTTTGAGCACAAAAAACGCTCATTAAAAACTTTTTCAAATAAATAAAGTAAAGGAAATATTTTCTCATGACAAAAGGAATCTTAGGGAAAAAAGTGGGAATGACTCAAATCTTCACTGAAGCTGGTGAATTTATCCCTGTAACTGTCATCGAAGCAACTCCAAATGTTGTGCTTCAAGTTAAAACTGTTGAAACAGATGGTTATGAAGCAGTTCAAGTTGGTTTTGATGACAAGCGCGAAGTATTGAGTAACAAACCTGCCAAAGGCCATGTAGCTAAAGCTAACACTGCTCCTAAGCGCTTCATTCGTGAATTCAAAAACATTGAAGGCTTAGAAGTTGGTGCAGAACTTACTGTTGAACAATTCGAAGCTGGTGATGTAATTGATGTTACTGGTACAACTAAAGGTAAAGGTTTCCAAGGTGTTATTAAACGCCATGGTCAATCACGTGGACCAATGGCTCACGGTTCTCGTTACCATCGTCGTCCAGGTTCAATGGGACCTGTTGCACCAAACCGTGTTTTCAAAAACAAACACTTGGCAGGACGTATGGGTGGCAACCGTGTAACAATTCAAAATCTTGAAGTTGTACAAGTAATCCCAGAGAAAAACGTTGTCCTTATTAAAGGTAACGTACCAGGTGCTAAGAAATCTCTTATCACTATCAAATCAGCAGTTAAAGCTGCTAAATAATAAGAAAGGAGAAAACAGTTAAAATGGCAAACGTTAAACTATTTGACCAAACTGGTAAAGAAGTTAGCTCTGTTGAGTTAAACGACGCTATCTTCGGTATCGAACCAAACGAATCAGTTGTTTTTGATGTTGTTATTAGCCAACGTGCTAGCCTTCGCCAAGGAACTCATGCGGTTAAAAACCGTTCAGCAGTGTCTGGTGGTGGTCGCAAACCATGGCGTCAAAAAGGTACTGGTCGTGCTCGTCAAGGTTCAATCCGTTCACCACAATGGCGTGGTGGTGGTGTAGTCTTCGGACCAACTCCACGTTCATATGGATACAAACTTCCACAAAAAGTTCGTCGCCTTGCTTTGAAATCAGTTTATTCAGCAAAAGTTGCTGAAGAAAAATTTGTAGCTGTAGAAAGCCTTTCATTCGCAGCACCAAAAACTGCTGAATTTGCGAAAGTTCTTTCAGCACTTAGCATTGATTCAAAAGTACTTGTTATTGTTGAAGAAGGAAATGAATTTGCAGCATTATCTGCGCGTAACCTTCCAAACGTTAAAGTTGCAACAGCAACAACTGCAAGTGTTCTTGACATCGTAAATAGCGACAAACTTCTTGTTACTAAAGAAGCAATCTCTGCAATCGAGGAGGTTCTTGCATAATGAATTTGTACGACGTAATCAAAAAACCAGTGATCACTGAAAAATCAATGTATGCCCTTGAAGAAGGGAAATACACATTTGAAGTTGACACTCGTGCACATAAACTCTTAATCAAACAAGCTATTGAAGCAGCGTTTGACGGAGTTAAAGTTGCAAGTGTAAACACTGTTAATGTAAAACCAAAAGCAAAACGCGTTGGTCGTTACACAGGTTTCACTTCAAAAACTAAAAAAGCTATCGTTACTCTTACAGCTGATTCAAAAGCAATCGAGTTGTTCGCAGCAGAAGCTGAATAATCTAAGGAGGAAATAACGTGGGTATTAAAGTTTATAAACCAACGACAAATGGCCGTCGTAATATGACTTCTTTGGATTTCGCTGAAATCACAACAAGCACACCTGAGAAATCATTGCTTGTTTCACTAAAAAACAAAGCTGGTCGTAACAACAATGGTCGTATTACTGTTCGTCATCAAGGTGGCGGACACAAACGTCATTATCGTGTAATTGACTTCAAACGTAACAAAGACAACGTTGAAGCTGTTGTTAAATCAATTGAATATGATCCAAACCGTACTGCTAATATCGCACTTGTAAATTATACAGACGGTGTTAAAGCTTACATCATTGCACCTAAAGGTCTTGAAGTAGGACAACGCATTGTATCTGGTCCTGAAGCTGATATTAAAGTTGGTAATGCATTACCACTTGCAAATATTCCAGTTGGTACTGTTATTCATAATATCGAATTAAAACCAGGTAAAGGTGCTGAACTTGTTCGCGCTGCTGGTGCATCTGCACAAGTACTTGGACAAGAAGGTAAATACGTACTTGTACGTTTGCAATCTGGTGAAGTTCGTATGATTCTAGGAACTTGCCGTGCTACAATTGGTACTGTTGGTAATGAACAACAATCACTAGTTAACATTGGTAAAGCTGGCCGTAGCCGTTGGAAAGGTATCCGCCCAACAGTTCGTGGTTCTGTTATGAACCCTAACGATCACCCACACGGTGGTGGTGAAGGTAAAGCACCGGTTGGACGTAAAGCGCCATCTACTCCATGGGGTAAACCTGCGCTTGGTCTTAAAACTCGTAACAAAAAAGCTAAATCAGATAAACTTATTATTCGTCGTCGTAACGAAAAATAATCACTTAGCTTAATTCCGCCAACTCGGTAGTATTTATTTACAAGCCGCTGTGGTACATTATTTAAAGGAGAAAACTACAAAATGGGACGTAGTCTTAAAAAAGGACCTTTCGTCGATGCGCATCTAATGAAAAAAGTAGAAGCACAAGCTAATGACGAAAAGAAAAAAGTAATTAAAACTTGGTCACGTCGTTCAACGATTTTCCCAAGTTTCATCGGTTATACAATCGCAGTTTATGATGGACGTAAACATGTACCAGTTTACATTCAAGAAGACATGGTAGGTCACAAACTTGGTGAATTTGCACCAACTCGTACTTACAAAGGTCACGCTGCAGACGATAAGAGAACACGCCGTTAATAGGAGGAGGACACAATGGCAGAAATTACTTCAGCTAAAGCAATGGCTCGTACAGTGCGTGTTTCACCTCGTAAAACACGTCTTGTATTAGATCTTATCCGTGGTAAGAAAGTTGCTGATGCAATCGCAATCTTAAAATTCACTCCAAACAAAGCTGCTAGAGTTATTGAAAAAACTCTCAATTCTGCAATCGCAAATGCTGAAAACAACTTTGGATTGGAAAAAGCTAATTTGGTAGTATCTGAAACATTTGCAAACGAAGGACCAACAATGAAACGTTTCCGTCCACGTGCGAAAGGTTCAGCTTCACCAATCAACAAACGTACAACTCACGTAACTGTAGTTGTATCAGAAAAATAAGGAGGTAAAATCGTGGGTCAAAAAGTACATCCAATTGGTATGCGTGTCGGAATCATCCGTGATTGGGATGCGAAATGGTATGCTGATAAAGAATACGCGGATTACCTTCATGAAGATCTTTCAATCCGTAAATTCATTAATAAAGAGTTAGCAGATGCATCTGTTTCACAAATTGAAATTGAACGCGCTGTAAATAAAGTTATTGTTTCATTACATACTGCTAAACCTGGTATGGTTATTGGTAAAGGTGGAGCAAATGTTGATGCACTACGTGCAAAACTCAACAAATTAACTGGAAAACAAGTACATATCAACATTATTGAAATTAAATCACCAGATCTTGATGCTCATCTTGTTGGTCAAAATATTGCTCGTCAATTAGAGCAACGTGTTGCTTTCCGTCGTGCTCAAAAACAAGCAATCCAACGTACTATGCGTGCAGGAGCAAAAGGTATTAAAACTCAAGTTTCTGGTCGTTTGAATGGTGCTGATATTGCTCGTTCTGAAGGATATTCAGAAGGAACAGTTCCACTTCATACATTACGTGCGGATATCGATTACGCTTGGGAAGAAGCAGATACTACTTATGGTAAACTTGGCGTTAAAGTTTGGATTTACCGTGGAGAAGTTCTTCCAGCTCGTAAAAACACTAAAGGAGGCAAATAACAAATGTTAGTACCTAAACGTGTTAAACACCGTCGTGAATTCCGTGGAAAAATGCGCGGTGAAGCTAAAGGCGGAAAAGAAGTATCATTTGGTGAATATGGTCTTCAAGCTACAACTAGCTCATGGATTACAAACCGTCAAATCGAAGCTGCTCGTATTGCTATGACTCGTTATATGAAACGTGGTGGTAAAGTTTGGATTAAAATTTTCCCTCACAAATCATATACTGCTAAAGCTATCGGGGTTCGTATGGGTTCTGGTAAAGGTGCTCCTGAAGGTTGGGTAGCACCAGTTAAACGTGGTAAAATCATGTTCGAAATCGCAGGTGTTTCTGAAGAAACAGCTCGTGAAGCGCTTCGTCTTGCTAGCCACAAATTACCAGTTAAAACTAAATTCGTAAAACGTGAAGCAGAATAAGGAGAAGACATGAAACTTAAAGAAATTCAAGATTTTGTTAAAGAGCTTCGTGGATTGTCTCAAGAAGAACTTGCTAAAAAAGAAAACGAACTCAAAAAAGAACTTT
This sequence comes from Streptococcus urinalis 2285-97, assembly GCF_000188055.2. Classification (NCBI taxonomy): domain Bacteria; kingdom Bacillati; phylum Bacillota; class Bacilli; order Lactobacillales; family Streptococcaceae; genus Streptococcus; species Streptococcus urinalis. Next base: position 2,079,819 of record NZ_AEUZ02000001.1, on the reverse strand, counting down.
TTGATCTTCGTTTCCAAGCTGCTGCAGGTCAACTTGATCAAACTGCTCGTTTGAACGAAGTTAAAAAACAAATTGCACGTATTAAAACTGTGCAATCTGAAGCTAAATAATAGATTGGGAAAGGAGAAATTCTTATTATGGAACGTAATCAACGTAAAAGCCTTGTTGGACGCGTAGTATCTGACAAAATGGATAAAACTATCACAGTTGTAGTTGAAACTAAACGTAACCACCCAGTCTATGGTAAACGTATCAACTATTCTAAAAAATACAAAGCACATGATGAAAACAACGTAGCTAAAGAAGGCGATATCGTTCGTATCATGGAAACTCGTCCACTTTCAGCAACTAAACGTTTCCGTTTGGTAGCAGTTGTGGAAGAAGCTGTTATTATCTAATCAAACTAAAAGGAGAAAATTGAAATGATTCAACAAGAAACTCGCTTGAAAGTTGCTGATAATAGCGGTGCTCGTGAGATCTTGACTATCAAAGTTCTTGGTGGTTCAGGACGTAAATTCGCTAACATCGGTGACGTAATCGTTGCTTCTGTAAAACAAGCTACTCCTGGTGGAGCAGTTAAAAAAGGTGACGTGGTTAAAGCTGTTATCGTTCGTACAAAAACTGGTGCACGTCGTCCTGACGGTTCTTACATCAAATTTGACGAAAATGCCGCTGTAATCATTCGTGACGATAAAACGCCTCGCGGAACTCGTATCTTCGGTCCAGTAGCACGTGAATTACGTGAAGGTGGATATATGAAGATTGTTTCATTGGCACCAGAAGTACTATAATTTAAGCAAACTAGTCCCCTAGATTCCTTTATCTAGGGTGCCCCTCGGGCGTAAGAAATTAATTAGGAGAAAAAACCAAATGTTTGTAAAAAAAGGCGACAAAGTTCGCGTTATTGCTGGTAAGGACAAAGGTGTAGAAGCTGTTGTTCTTAAAGCACTTCCAAAAGTAAACAAAGTTGTTGTTGAAGGTGTTGGAATGATTAAAAAACACCAAAAACCTAACACAGAAAACCCTCAAGGTGCAATCGTTGAAAAAGAAGCACCAATCCATGTGTCTAACGTTCAAGTGTTAGATAAAAATGGAGTAGCAGGTCGTGTTGGTTATAAAGTTGTAGATGGCAAAAAAGTACGTTACAACAAAAAATCAGGCGAAGTTCTTGATTAATCACGAAGGAAAGGAGAAGTATAATGGCAAATCGCTTAAAAGAAAAATATAACAAAGAAGTTGTTCCTGCCTTGACAGAACAATTCAACTACACATCAGTTATGGCTGTGCCTAAAGTTGACAAAATTGTTCTTAATATGGGTGTTGGGGACGCAGTTTCAAATACTAAAAACCTTGAAAAAGCTGCTGCAGAGTTAGCTTTGATTTCAGGTCAAAAACCACTTATTACTAAAGCTAAAAAATCAATCGCCGGCTTCCGTCTTCGTGAAGGTGTAGCGATCGGTGCGAAAGTAACTCTTCGTGGCGAACGTATGTATGAATTCCTAGATAAATTAGTGAATGTTTCACTTCCACGTGTTCGTGACTTCCATGGTGTTCCAACAAAATCTTTTGATGGACGTGGTAACTACACACTTGGTGTGAAAGAACAATTAATTTTCCCAGAAATCAACTTCGATGATGTTGAAAAAACTCGCGGACTTGATATCGTTATCGTAACAACTGCAAACACTGATGAAGAATCTCGTGAGTTGTTAAAAGGGCTTGGAATGCCTTTCGCAAAATAATTAGGAGGTAAACTAATGGCAAAGAAATCAATGGTCGCTCGTGAAGCTAAACGCCAACAAGTTGTTGATCGTTATGCAGAAAAACGTGCTGCTTTAAAAGCTGCTGGAGATTATGAAGGTTTAGCTAAATTACCTCGTAATGCTTCACCTACACGTCTACATAATCGTTGTCGTGTAACTGGACGTCCACATGCCTATATGGGCAAATTTGGCTTGAGCCGTATCACATTCCGTGAATTAGCTCATAAAGGTCAAATTCCAGGTGTTACTAAAGCATCTTGGTAATATAAACATAGTTTTAATGTCCGTAAGGACTCATTAATTAGCAAGTGATATTGTTCAAACTGCTAATAAGAGGAGAAAATAAAAAATGGTTATGACTGACCCAATTGCAGACTTTCTAACACGTATTCGTAATGCTAACCAAGCAAAACATGAAGTACTTGAAGTTCCTGCATCAAATATTAAAAAAGGGATTGCTGACATCCTTAAACGTGAAGGTTTTGTGAAAAATGTTGAAGTTATCGAAGATGATAAACAAGGCATTATCCGTGTTTTCTTAAAATATGGACAAAACGGTGAACGTGTTATCACAAATTTAAAACGTATTTCTAAACCAGGATTACGTGTTTACTCTAAACGTGATGACATTCCTAAAGTGCTTAATGGTTTAGGAGTTGCAATTATTTCAACATCAGAAGGTCTTTTGACAGATAAAGAAGCTCGTCAAAAGAGCGTTGGTGGTGAAGTTATCGCGTATGTTTGGTAATTTTATGTTGCTTTTATAAGCATCATAAAATCATCAATCCACTAAAAGGCTAGAATTAGCCACCCCGTGAAAACTAGCTGTTTAAGCAGCTTGACAATTTAACAGGAGAATTATAATGTCACGTATTGGTAATAAAGTAATTACTTTACCTGCTGGTGTAGAAATTAGCCAAAATGGTAACGTTGTTACAGTCAAAGGACCTAAAGGTGAATTAACTCGTGAATTCAACAAAAATATGTCAATTTCTGTTGATGGAACTGAAGTTACTGTTGCTCGTCCAAATGACTCAAAAGAAATGAAAACAATCCACGGAACTACTCGTGCTAACTTGAATAACATGGTTGTAGGTGTTTCTGAAGGATTTAAAAAAGAACTTGAAATGCGTGGTGTTGGTTACCGTGCTCAACTTCAAGGTTCAAAACTTGTACTTTCAGTCGGTAAATCACACCAAGATGAAGTAGAAGCACCAGAAGGAATTGCATTCACTGTTGCTAACCCAACTTCAATTACAGTTGAAGGTATTAACAAAGAAGTGGTTGGCCAAACTGCTGCTTATATCCGTAGCTTACGTTCACCAGAACCATATAAAGGTAAAGGTATTCGCTACGTTGGTGAATTTGTTCGCCGTAAAGAAGGTAAAACAGGTAAATAATACTATTGTTTGTAATACTTTTATAGTGTGCATAACGATAGATCATGTTATACGAAAGTATAATACAATTAATAAATTAAGAGGTGAAAATTGTGATTTCGAAACCAGATAAAAACAAAATCCGCCAAAAACGCCATCGTCGTGTTCGCGGAAAACTCTCTGGAACTGCAGAACGCCCACGTTTGAACATTTTCCGTTCTAATACAGGCATCTACGCTCAAGTTATTGATGACGTAGCGGGTGTAACGCTCGCAAGTGCATCAACTCTTGATAAAGAAGTTTCTAAAGGAACTAAAACAGAACAAGCCGTTGTTGTCGGCAAACTTGTTGCTGAACGCGCAGTAGCTAAAGGTATTTCTGAAGTGGTGTTTGACCGCGGTGGATATCTATATCACGGCCGTGTAAAAGCTTTGGCTGATGCAGCTCGTGAAAACGGATTGAAATTCTAATAGGGAGGACACAAAATAATGGCATTTAAAGATAATGCAGTTGAACTCGAAGAACGTGTAGTTGCTATCAACCGTGTTACTAAAGTTGTTAAAGGTGGACGTCGTCTACGTTTTGCTGCTTTAGTAGTTGTTGGTGATGGAAATGGTCACGTTGGATTCGGAACTGGTAAAGCTCAAGAAGTACCAGAAGCTATTCGTAAAGCAGTTGAAGCTGCTAAAAAGGACATGATTGAAGTACCAATGGTTGGGACTACAATTCCACATGAAGTATTTTCAAACTTTGGTGGAGCTAAAGTATTGTTGAAACCTGCCGTTGAAGGTTCTGGGGTATCAGCTGGTGGAGCTGTTCGTGCCGTCATTGAATTAGCTGGTGTTGCTGATATTACTTCAAAATCACTAGGTTCAAATACACCAATCAACATTGTTCGTGCAACTGTTGAAGGTCTGAAACAATTGAAACGTGCTGATGAAGTTGCTGCCCTACGTGGGGTTTCAGTTTCTGATTTAGCTTAAGAAAGGAGATTATCATGGCTCAAATTAAAATTACTTTGACTAAGTCTCCAATCGGACGTATTCCAGCTCAACGTAAAACAGTTGTTGCTCTTGGACTTGGTAAGTTAAACAGTTCTGTTATCAAAGAAGATAACAAAGCTATTCGTGGAATGATTACATCAGTTTCACACTTAGTTACTGTTGAAGATGTTAAATAATTGATTCTTAAGTCGCAAGGATTTCTTTGCGACTTAAAGTCGATTAAATAAAAATAGTATAGGCGAGTTTCTATAGAGAGTCCTTTCCCTCTATTGAGGCGCTAGCATTTTACAAATAAGGAGAAATAAAATAATGAAACTTCATGAATTAAAAGCTGCTGAAGGTTCACGTAAAGTACGTAACCGTGTTGGACGTGGAACATCATCAGGTAATGGTAAAACTTCTGGACGTGGTCAAAAAGGACAAAAAGCACGTAGCGGTGGAGGAGTTCGTTTAGGTTTTGAAGGTGGACAAACACCATTGTTCCGTCGCATGCCAAAACGTGGATTCTCAAACATCAATTCTAAAGAATACGCACTTGTTAATTTAGACCAATTAAACGTCTTTGAAGACGGTACTGAAGTATCACCATCAGTATTAAAAAATGCTGGTATCATCAATGGTGAAAAATCAGGTGTTAAAATCCTTGCTAATGGTGAGTTAACTAAAAAATTGACTGTTAAAGCAGCTAAATTCTCAAAATCTGCTGAAGAAGCAATTACTGCCAAAGGTGGTTCTGTTGAAGTCATCTAATGAGGGGTAACTCATTATGTTCTTTAAGATATTAAAAGATGCATTAAAGATCAAAAATGTAAGGCATAAAATTTTCTATACCTTATTCATTATTCTGGTCTTTCGTATCGGTACACACATCACTGTTCCAGGAATTAATGCTAAAAGTCTTGAACAATTAAGTGATCTCCCTTTTCTTAACATGTTAAATTTGGTAAGTGGTAATGCCATGAGAAACTTTTCGGTTTTCTCAATGGGTGTTAGTCCATACATTACAGCTTCAATTATTGTGCAGTTGTTACAAATGGATATCTTACCTAAATTTGTTGAATGGGGTAAACAAGGTGAAGTCGGCCGTCGTAAATTAAATCAAGCAACTAGGTACATTTCTTTAGTTCTTGCGTTTATCCAATCAATTGGTATTACGGCAGCCTTTAATACCTTATCAAATGTAGGCCTAGTTTCAAGTCCTAATGTTAAAACCTATATATTAATAGGTACTTTATTAACAACTGGAAGTGTTATTGTAACTTGGTTAGGAGAACAAATTACAGATAAAGGATTTGGTAATGGTGTTTCAATGATTATCTTCGCAGGTATCATTTCATCAATACCAAATGCTATTGCGACGGTTAGAGAAGATTATTTTGTTAATATTAAGTCTTCAGACATCAATCACTCTTATATTGTGGTAGGTTTGCTAATTATCGCTGTTCTTGCAATTGTTTTCTTTACAACATTTGTTCAACAAGCAGAATATAAAATTCCAATTCAATATACAAAATTAATGCAAGGTGCTCCAACAAGTTCTTACCTTCCATTAAAGGTAAATCCAGCTGGCGTTATTCCCGTTATCTTTGCTAGCTCGATAACAACAATTCCAAGTACTCTATTACCTTTCTTGCAGAATGGAAAGAATATTCCTTGGTTAACAACTTTGCAATCTCTATTAAATTATCAAACGCCAACAGGAATGGTATTTTATGCTATATTAATCATTTTATTCTCATTCTTTTATACGTTTGTGCAAGTTAATCCTGAAAAAACAGCTGAAAATCTACAGAAAAACTCGTCTTATATTCCAAGTGTTAGACCCGGACGAGAAACTGAACAGTATATGTCTTCATTATTGAAGAAATTAGCAACTGTAGGTTCTGTTTTTCTTGCCTTTATTTCTTTGACACCAATCGTAGCTCAACAAGCTTTGAATCTTTCTTCTAGTATTGCACTAGGTGGTACAAGCTTATTGATCTTAATATCAACTGGTATCGAAGGAATGAAACAACTTGAGGGTTACTTATTGAAGAGGCAATATGTTGGATTTATGAACACTACAAAATAAGATTGTAGAAAAAACAAATTTGAGGATCAGAGACATCTAGGCTCTGTTCTTCTATTTTGTTTTTAAATAAATTTGTCAAAAATGACAGATTTATTTGAGAATAAAATAATCTCAATTATAGAGCTAATGTCATTATAAAAGGAGTTAATAATGAATCTTTTAATTATGGGTCTTCCAGGTGCTGGTAAAGGGACTCAAGCCGCTAAAATTGTTGAAGAATTTGGTGTTGCTCATATTTCAACAGGAGATATGTTTAGAGAAGCAATGTCTAATCAAACTGACATGGGAAAACTTGCAAAATCATATATTGATAAAGGTGAGTTAGTTCCTGATGAAGTGACGAATGGAATTGTTAAAGAACGTTTAGCCAAACAAGACATAGCTGAAAAAGGCTTTCTATTGGATGGTTATCCACGTACAATTGAACAAGCGTATGCACTTGATGAAACATTAAAAGAGCTAAATTTAACCTTAGATGGTGTGGTAAATATTGATGTCGATCCATCTTCTTTAGTTGAACGTTTAAGTGGTCGTATCATCAACCGTAAAACAGGTGAAACATTCCATAAAGTTTTCAATCCACCAGTTGGTGATTACGACGAAAATGATTTCTACCAAAGAGAAGATGATAAACCTGAAACTGTAAAACGTCGCCTTGATGTAAACATTGCACAAGGTCAACCAATTTTAGACCATTATAGTGAAAAAGGTTTAGTAAATAATGTAAATGGTAATCAAGAAATTGACATTGTTTTTGAAGATGTTAAAAAAGTGATTTCTGGATTAAAATAATTGTTTATTGTACTTGTCAAATATTTTAAGTAATGATATACTAGACTAGTCTGACTTATAATTGTTACCTCTGTATTCAGAGGACATCAAATCGAAATTTAGGGGGTACTTTTGCGTGGCAAAAGAAGACGTGATTGAAATTGAAGGTAAAGTTGTTGAAACTATGCCTAATGCAATGTTTACGGTTGAATTAGAAAATGGGCACCAAATTCTTGCAACTGTTTCAGGAAAAATCCGCAAAAATTACATTCGTATTTTAGTTGGTGATCGTGTTACTGTTGAAATGAGTCCATATGATTTAACTCGCGGACGTATCACATACCGCTTTAAATAATCGAAATAATTGGAGGGATTAAAAAATGAAGGTAAGACCATCGGTTAAACCAATTTGCGAATACTGTAAAGTAATTCGTCGTAACGGTCGTGTTATGGTTATTTGTCCAACAAATCCAAAACACAAACAACGTCAAGGATAATAGTTAGAAAGGAGAAAAAATGGCTCGTATTGCTGGAGTTGATATTCCAAACGACAAACGTGTAGTTGTTTCACTAACATACGTATATGGTATCGGACTTGCAACATCTAAGAAAATTCTTGAAGCTGCTGGTGTATCTGAAGATATCCGTGTTAAAGACTTAACTATGGATCAAGAAGATGCAATTCGTCGTGAAGTTGATGCAATTAAAGTTGAAGGTGATCTTCGTCGTGAAGTAAACTTAAACATCAAACGTTTGATGGAAATCGGATCATACCGTGGTATCCGTCACCGTCGTGGACTTCCTGTCCGTGGACAAAACACTAAAAATAACGCCCGTACTCGCAAAGGTAAAGCAGTTGCGATTGCAGGTAAGAAAAAATAAAAAATAAAATAGGAGGTAAAGAAATTGGCTAAACCAACACGTAAACGTCGTGTGAAAAAGAACATCGAATCTGGTGTCGCTCATATTCACGCAACATTTAATAACACTATTGTTATGATTACAGATGTGCATGGTAATGCTCTTGCATGGTCTTCAGCTGGTGCCCTTGGTTTCAAAGGTTCACGTAAGTCTACACCATTTGCTGCACAAATGGCTGCTGAAGCTGCTGCAAAATCTGCACAAGAACACGGTCTTAAAACTGTTGAAGTAACTGTCAAAGGTCCTGGTTCAGGACGTGAATCTGCAATTCGTGCACTTGCTGCTGCAGGTCTAGAAGTAACTGCGATTCGTGATGTGACTCCAGTGCCACATAATGGTGCTCGTCCTCCAAAACGTCGTCGTGTATAATCGAATAACAATAGTACACAAGATTCGTTTCGAGGGGTGAAAAAATGATTGAGTTTGAAAAACCAATAATAACAAAAATTGATGAAAATAAAGATTACGGTAGATTTGTAATTGAACCACTAGAACGTGGTTATGGTACAACTCTTGGTAATTCTCTTCGTCGCGTGCTCTTGTCTTCACTTCCAGGTGCAGCAGTAACATCAATTAAAATTGATGGAGTACTACACGAATTTGATACTATCCCAGGTGTACGTGAAGATGTTATGCAAATTATCCTTAATGTTAAAGGGCTTGCTGTAAAATCTTACGTAGATGACGAAAAAGTTGTCGAACTTGATGTTGAAGGTCCTGCTGAGATTACAGCTGGAGATATTTTAACGGATAGCGATATCGAAATTGTTAATCCAGATCATTATCTATTTACAATTGCTGAGGGACACTCTCTAAAAGCAACGATGACTGTTGCCAAAGACCGTGGATATGTGCCCGCAGAAGGTAATAAAAAAGATGATGCACCTGTGGGAACACTGGCTGTAGATTCTATTTACACACCAGTTAAAAAAGTTAATTATCAAGTCGAACCAGCTCGTGTTGGTAGTAATGATGGATTTGATAAATTAACAATTGAAATCATGACAAATGGAACTATAATTCCAGAAGATGCTTTAGGATTATCTGCTAGAGTATTGATTGAACATCTTAACTTATTCACTGACTTAACAGAAGTAGCAAAAGCAACTGAAGTTATGAAAGAAACTGAAAAAGTTAACGATGAAAAAGTACTTGATCGTACTATTGAGGAATTAGACCTTTCTGTTCGCTCATATAACTGCTTAAAACGTGCAGGAATTAATACTGTATTTGATTTAACAGAAAAATCTGAGCCTGAAATGATGAAAGTCCGTAACTTAGGACGTAAGAGTCTAGAAGAAGTTAAGGTAAAGCTTGCTGACTTAGGACTTGGTTTAAAAAACGATAAATAATAGAGGAGGATAGAATGGCTTACCGTAAATTAGGGCGTACTAGCTCACAACGTAAAGCAATGCTTCGTGATTTGACTACAGATCTTCTTATTAACGAAAGTATTGTAACAACTGAAGCACGTGCTAAAGAAATCCGTAAAACAGTTGAAAAAATGATTACTTTAGGTAAACGCGGTGATTTGCATGCTCGTCGTCAAGCAGCTGCTTATGTACGTAACGAAATTGCATATGAAAACTATGATGAAGCTACAGATAAATACACTTCTACATCTGCACTTCAAAAACTTTTCTCAGAAATTGCACCTCGCTATGCTGAACGTAATGGTGGATACACTCGTATTCTTAAAACAGAACCACGCCGTGGAGATTCAGCTCCAATGGCAATTATTGAATTAGTTTAATTTTTATCAATTTTGTTGAGTGTTATGATGGTGGATTAATGTAAATTAGTCTTAGTCTAGCTCTGGTCTACCGCTAGAGAATTTTCTCTAGCGGGAACACTCATCATGTGTAAAAATGACTAACGCTTGTTTACGAAATGACATTATTATATAACATCATTTCGTAAGCAGGCGTTTTTGGTCAACTAATTCTTTTTTATAATAAAAAAATTGAAAAAATGTTAAAAATCCCTTGACAATGGTAAAGTAGATTTAGTATACTAAATAGGCTGTTGAAGCGGGCGAGTGACAGTTAAGAAAAGGTAAAGAAAGTTCTTGACAAGCTTGTGATGATTTGATAGAATAAAATAGTTGTCTCGAAAGAGGCGAAAGACCTTTGAGAACTGAATAAGACGAACCAAACGTGAGGGTGATATGGAGACATATTACCCGTCAAAGACGAAATAAATCTGTCAGCGACAGAAAGAAAAGAGTAGGAATACTCAAACTTTTAATGAGAGTTTGATCCTGGCTCAGGACGAACGCTGGCGGCGTGCCTAATACATGCAAGTAGAACGCTGAGGTCATGTGCTTGCACAAGACCAAGGAGTTGCGAACGGGTGAGTAACGCGTAGGTAACCTGCCTCATAGCGGGGGATAACTATTGGAAACGATAGCTAATACCGCATGAGAGTTTTTAACACATGTTAGGAACTTAAAAGGAGCAACTGCTTCACTATGAGATGGACCTGCGTTGTATTAGCTAGTTGGTGAGGTAACGGCTCACCAAGGCGACGATACATAGCCGACCTGAGAGGGTGATCGGCCACACTGGGACTGAGACACGGCCCAGACTCCTACGGGAGGCAGCAGTAGGGAATCTTCGGCAATGGGGGCAACCCTGACCGAGCAACGCCGCGTGAGTGAAGAAGGTTTTCGGATCGTAAAGCTCTGTTGTTAGAGAAGAATGGAAGTAGGAGTGGAAAGTCTACTTCGTGACGGTAACTAACCAGAAAGGGACGGCTAACTACGTGCCAGCAGCCGCGGTAATACGTAGGTCCCGAGCGTTGTCCGGATTTATTGGGCGTAAAGCGAGCGCAGGCGGTTCTATAAGTCTGAAGTTAAAGGCAGTGGCTCAACCATTGTTCGCTTTGGAAACTGTAGAACTTGAGTGCAGAAGGGGAGAGTGGAATTCCATGTGTAGCGGTGAAATGCGTAGATATATGGAGGAACACCGGTGGCGAAAGCGGCTCTCTGGTCTGTAACTGACGCTGAGGCTCGAAAGCGTGGGGAGCAAACAGGATTAGATACCCTGGTAGTCCACGCCGTAAACGATGAGTGCTAGGTGTTAGGCCCTTTCCGGGGCTTAGTGCCGCAGCTAACGCATTAAGCACTCCGCCTGGGGAGTACGACCGCAAGGTTGAAACTCAAAGGAATTGACGGGGGCCCGCACAAGCGGTGGAGCATGTGGTTTAATTCGAAGCAACGCGAAGAACCTTACCAGGTCTTGACATCCCGATGCCCGCTCTAGAGATAGAGTTTTACTTCGGTACATCGGAGACAGGTGGTGCATGGTTGTCGTCAGCTCGTGTCGTGAGATGTTGGGTTAAGTCCCGCAACGAGCGCAACCCCTATTGTTAGTTGCCATCATTCAGTTGGGCACTCTAGCAAGACTGCCGGTAATAAACCGGAGGAAGGTGGGGATGACGTCAAATCATCATGCCCCTTATGACCTGGGCTACACACGTGCTACAATGGTTGGTACAACGAGTCGCAAGTCGGTGACGACAAGCTAATCTCTTAAAGCCAATCTCAGTTCGGATTGTAGGCTGCAACTCGCCTACATGAAGTCGGAATCGCTAGTAATCGCGGATCAGCACGCCGCGGTGAATACGTTCCCGGGCCTTGTACACACCGCCCGTCACACCACGAGAGTTTGTAACACCCGAAGTCGGTGAGGTAACCTTTTAGGAGCCAGCCGCCTAAGGTGGGATAGATGATTGGGGTGAAGTCGTAACAAGGTAGCCGTATCGGAAGGTGCGGCTGGATCACCTCCTTTCTAAGGAAATGGAAACGATTGGTCGTCTTATTTAGTTTTGAGAGGTCTTGTGGGGGCCTTAGCTCAGCTGGGAGAGCGCCTGCTTTGCACGCAGGAGGTCAGCGGTTCGATCCCGCTAGGCTCCATAGAGTAGCGATACTCTAGGATAGTCCATTGACAATTGAATATCTATATCAAATTCCACGATCTTGAAAAAGATTGTAGAAAAGTAACAAGAAAATAAACCGAAAACGCTGTGAATTAATGAGTTTTCTAGTTTAAAGAAACTAGGTTAATAAGGTTAAGTTAATAAGGGCGCACGGTGGATGCCTTGGCACTAGAAGCCGAAGAAGGACGTGACTAACGACGAAATGCTTTGGGGAGCTGTAAGTAAGCGCTGATCCAGAGATGTCCGAATGGGGGAACCCGGCAACTAATGGTTGTCATCCATAACTGTTAAGGTTATGAGAAGGAAGACGCAGTGAACTGAAACATCTAAGTAGCTGCAGGAAGAGAAAGCAAACGCGATTGCCTGAGTAGCGGCGAGCGAAACGGCAGGAGGGCAAACCGAGGAGTTTACTCCTCGGGGTTGTAGGACTGCGATATAGGATTAATGATTATAGAAGAATTACCTGGGAAG
>NZ_AEUZ02000001.1:357500-507500 GCF_000188055.2 Streptococcus urinalis 2285-97 | reverse complement strand
CCTAGTTGTCTGTGCAACCCCACATCCTTTTCCACTTAACAGTTATTTTGGGACCTTAGCTGGTGGTCTGGGCTGTTTCCCTTTCGACTACGGATCTTAGCACTCGCAGTCTGACTGCCGATCATATCTCGTTGGCATTCGGAGTTTATCTGAGATTGGTAATCCGGGATGGACCCCTCACCCAAACAGTGCTCTACCTCCAAGAGACTTAACATCGACGCTAGCCCTAAAGCTATTTCGGAGAGAACCAGCTATCTCCAAGTTCGTTTGGAATTTCTCCGCTACCCACAAGTCATCCAAGCACTTTTCAACGTGCCCTGGTTCGGTCCTCCAGTGAGTTTTACCTCACCTTCAACCTGCTCATGGGTAGGTCACATGGTTTCGGGTCTACGTCATGATACTCTTTCGCCCTATTAAGACTCGGTTTCCCTACGGCTCCGTCTCTTCAACTTAACCTCGCATCATAACGTAACTCGCCGGTTCATTCTACAAAAGGCACGCTCTCACCCATTAACGGGCTCGAACTTGTTGTAGGCACACGGTTTCAGGTTCTATTTCACTCCCCTCCCGGGGTGCTTTTCACCTTTCCCTCACGGTACTGGTTCACTATCGGTCACTAGAGAGTATTTAGGGTTGGGAGATGGTCCTCCCAGATTCCGACGAGATTTCGCGTGTCTCGCCGTACTCAGGATACTGCTAAGGTTAATCAATCATTTTAAATACGAGGCTGTTACTCTCTTTGGCTTACCTTCCCAGGTAATTCTTCTATAATCATTAATCCTATATCGCAGTCCTACAACCCCGAGGAGTAAACTCCTCGGTTTGCCCTCCTGCCGTTTCGCTCGCCGCTACTCAGGCAATCGCGTTTGCTTTCTCTTCCTGCAGCTACTTAGATGTTTCAGTTCACTGCGTCTTCCTTCTCATAACCTTAACAGTTATGGATGACAACCATTAGTTGCCGGGTTCCCCCATTCGGACATCTCTGGATCAGCGCTTACTTACAGCTCCCCAAAGCATTTCGTCGTTAGTCACGTCCTTCTTCGGCTTCTAGTGCCAAGGCATCCACCGTGCGCCCTTATTAACTTAACCTTATTAACCTAGTTTCTTTAAACTGAAAACTCGTTAATTCACAGCGTTTTCGGTTTATTTCTTGTTACTTTTCTACAATCTTTTTCAAGATCGTGGAATTTGATATAGATATTCAATTGTCAATGGACTATCCTAGAGTATCGCTACTCTATGGAGCCTAGCGGGATCGAACCGCTGACCTCCTGCGTGCAAAGCAGGCGCTCTCCCAGCTGAGCTAAGGCCCCACAAGACCTCTCAAAACTAAATAAGACGACCAATCGTTTCCATTTCCTTAGAAAGGAGGTGATCCAGCCGCACCTTCCGATACGGCTACCTTGTTACGACTTCACCCCAATCATCTATCCCACCTTAGGCGGCTGGCTCCTAAAAGGTTACCTCACCGACTTCGGGTGTTACAAACTCTCGTGGTGTGACGGGCGGTGTGTACAAGGCCCGGGAACGTATTCACCGCGGCGTGCTGATCCGCGATTACTAGCGATTCCGACTTCATGTAGGCGAGTTGCAGCCTACAATCCGAACTGAGATTGGCTTTAAGAGATTAGCTTGTCGTCACCGACTTGCGACTCGTTGTACCAACCATTGTAGCACGTGTGTAGCCCAGGTCATAAGGGGCATGATGATTTGACGTCATCCCCACCTTCCTCCGGTTTATTACCGGCAGTCTTGCTAGAGTGCCCAACTGAATGATGGCAACTAACAATAGGGGTTGCGCTCGTTGCGGGACTTAACCCAACATCTCACGACACGAGCTGACGACAACCATGCACCACCTGTCTCCGATGTACCGAAGTAAAACTCTATCTCTAGAGCGGGCATCGGGATGTCAAGACCTGGTAAGGTTCTTCGCGTTGCTTCGAATTAAACCACATGCTCCACCGCTTGTGCGGGCCCCCGTCAATTCCTTTGAGTTTCAACCTTGCGGTCGTACTCCCCAGGCGGAGTGCTTAATGCGTTAGCTGCGGCACTAAGCCCCGGAAAGGGCCTAACACCTAGCACTCATCGTTTACGGCGTGGACTACCAGGGTATCTAATCCTGTTTGCTCCCCACGCTTTCGAGCCTCAGCGTCAGTTACAGACCAGAGAGCCGCTTTCGCCACCGGTGTTCCTCCATATATCTACGCATTTCACCGCTACACATGGAATTCCACTCTCCCCTTCTGCACTCAAGTTCTACAGTTTCCAAAGCGAACAATGGTTGAGCCACTGCCTTTAACTTCAGACTTATAGAACCGCCTGCGCTCGCTTTACGCCCAATAAATCCGGACAACGCTCGGGACCTACGTATTACCGCGGCTGCTGGCACGTAGTTAGCCGTCCCTTTCTGGTTAGTTACCGTCACGAAGTAGACTTTCCACTCCTACTTCCATTCTTCTCTAACAACAGAGCTTTACGATCCGAAAACCTTCTTCACTCACGCGGCGTTGCTCGGTCAGGGTTGCCCCCATTGCCGAAGATTCCCTACTGCTGCCTCCCGTAGGAGTCTGGGCCGTGTCTCAGTCCCAGTGTGGCCGATCACCCTCTCAGGTCGGCTATGTATCGTCGCCTTGGTGAGCCGTTACCTCACCAACTAGCTAATACAACGCAGGTCCATCTCATAGTGAAGCAGTTGCTCCTTTTAAGTTCCTAACATGTGTTAAAAACTCTCATGCGGTATTAGCTATCGTTTCCAATAGTTATCCCCCGCTATGAGGCAGGTTACCTACGCGTTACTCACCCGTTCGCAACTCCTTGGTCTTGTGCAAGCACATGACCTCAGCGTTCTACTTGCATGTATTAGGCACGCCGCCAGCGTTCGTCCTGAGCCAGGATCAAACTCTCATTAAAAGTTTGAGTATTCCTACTCTTTTCTTTCTGTCGCTGACAGATTTATTTCGTCTTTGACGGGTAATATGTCTCCATATCACCCTCACGTTTGGTTCGTCTTATTCAGTTCTCAAAGGTCTTTCGCCTCTTTCGAGACAACTATTTTATTCTATCAAATCATCACAAGCTTGTCAAGAACTTTTTTTACCTTTTCTTAACTGTCACTCGCCCGCTTCAACAGCCTATTTAGTATACTAAATCTACTTTACCATTGTCAAGGGATTTCTAAATAATAAAAAGTACCAGCAATGCTGGTACTTTTTATTATTTAGCTATTTAGCTATTTAGCTTCAATGAGTCCTAGATCTCCATCTTCACGTCTATACAAGATATTGGTAGTATTATCATCTGAATCAGTATAAATAAAGAAATCATGTCCCAATAATTCCATCTGCAAACGTGCCTCTTCAACATCCATAGGTTTCAGAGTAATGTTTTTAGTTCTTACAACTTTAATTTCAGGAATATCATCTTCTGCTTCATCTTCAAATTCTTCATTAAAAACATGACCTGTCGGAATTTTTTCTCTATGTTTTTTTGCTATTTTTGTTTTATTTTTTCGAATTTGTCTTTCAATCTTATCAACAACAAGATCAATAGAACCGTACATGTCTTGTGAAACATCTTCTGCTCTTAGAGTAACTGAACCAAGCGGTATAGTCACTTCAACTTTAGCAGTTTTTTCACGGTAAATTTTTAGATTAACTCGAGCGTCAATTTCTTGATCGTTATTAAAATACTTTTCAATTTTAGTAAGCTTTGATTCTACATAATCGCGAATTGCGTCTGTAACTTCGATATTTTCTCCACGAATATTGAATTTAATCATAGGATACCTCTTTCTCGCGCTTAAGCGCTTTCTTTATATTCATTATATCGTTTTCATGAAAATTTGCAAGTTTTAACGTGCAATTGAAAGACTCACTATATTCTTTGCACCAAATTTTTTTTAAATTTTTATCAATGCCACTATAGTTGCACCAGTGGTATAGATATCATCGATAATTAAAATATTTTTTGTTATTTTATTTTTCATTTCATTTTGAAGTCTATAGCTATTTTTATTATTTAAACGTTCAATTTTAGTTTTTTTGGATTGTACGTTACCTTCAACTTTTATAAATGGAATGAGAAATGGAATATTACATTCTTCAAGGATAACTTGCATTTGATTAAATTGTCTTTTTTCAAAAGTTAATTGACTAATGGGAACTGTTATTATTTGATAATTACTAAACGGCTTTATTGCTTTTTTAAGATCATTTACAAAAACAGTTTTTAAGAGGTAATCTCCATTAAATTTGTATTTTTTAAAATAGTCTTTCATAGATTCGTTATAATAATATAAAGCTTTATGATTGATTATAAATCCTTTTTCTTCCCATTTTTTGCAATCTGAACAAATCTTTTCCTTTCCTTTTTTCTGACACCTAACACAGCTAAAATTGGGATTGACTCTTTCAAAATTGTTTTTACATTTTTGGCAACATATTGCTTGTTCTTTCCTTATTAATAGATAATCCATTATATTTAGTGGTTGTATACAGTATTCTTGACATAAAATACACTTCATATCTGCTCGCCTTTTCTATTCATTTGTTTAATATCTTTTATTGCATTTACTAAAGCTAGCGTTTTACCATTATGATAAAAATTTAGCTTTCCTGTCGGTCTTTCAATGGATCTACCAACTCTTCCTGCAATCTGAATTAGAGAACTTTTTGTAAATAAATAATGGTGTGCTTCCAAAACAAAAACATCAACGCCTGGAAAAGTAACTCCTCTTTCTAGTATGGTGCTTGTTATCAATATCGAATATTTCTTTAGACGAAATAATTCGATTATCTCATGTCTGTTAATAGTTTGACTACATACAAATGCAATTGCCTCTTTTTCAAATAATTTTTCAAGTACTTTTTTTAATTGCTCACCTAATACAATTGTTGGCACAAAACATAATAATGGAAAATTTGTTTTTCGTTGGTTCTCAATATCAATAATTAACTTTTTGGGAAGTCTTCCTTTTTCTAATTGATTTTTAAAATTATTTAAGCAAAATAATTTAGGTACCACTAATGGATTACCGTGAAATCTTCTTGGTAAAGTCAATTTGTATAATCTACCTTTTTGAATTTCTCTTTCTAATTTTTTTGTTGAAGTTGCCGTCAAAAAAATATGACATCCCTCTTCTTTGATAGCATGGTTAGTCGCAAAATGTAAGACATCATTACCAACATATGGAAAAGCATCTACTTCATCAATGATTAATAAATCAAATGCATTTCTAAATTTTAACAATTGATGAGTTGTCATAATAATAATGGGGTTCCATTGATAGCCTTTAGACTGAGCATGCAATAAGGTAATTCCACAAGAGAAATCTTTTGATAACCTTGAATGAAGTTCCAAACAGACATCAACTCGAGGACTTGCAATAGCTACCCATTTCCCAATTTTTAAAAATTCATTTACTACTTGGTAAATCATTTCTGTTTTTCCAGCTCCGGTTACAGCATGTACTAATATCTTTTTCTTTTCAAAAATTAATTTTGTTAGACTATCCGAAATTTTTTGCTGAAACGGTGTTAAAAGTCCTATCCAGACTAGGTAGTCTGAACCAATTCCTTTTGGACAATCAAATTGAACTAAAGGAATGTTTTGACTATTTCTCCCAAAAATCAGACACTCACGACAGTAGAGTTGTCCATCAGGAAGGGTATGGTTATCTTCTGGAATACTATTACACCTTTGACAATAGTACTGATTTTGTTTGAGTATAAACGACGGTATTTCTTTAGAAAACGATAGATATTGCATTGGTACATCTTGCTTTAAAATAATTCTTCCATAAAAATTCTTTAATTCTTCCATCACTTATTAATTCGAATTTTTTTGCCAAATAATAAAGAATTGTGTAAACTTTTTTTATGAATACTTTTAAAACATTGAAAGAAAATAGTCAAAGTGAAATTGAAATCAAAAAATCTCGATTTATTACTTATATTTTTCGAATTAATAATGAGGAAGAGTCAAAAATAATATTAGATAAACTTCGTAAAGAACATTACAAAGCAAATCACCTTTGTTCTGCTCTCGTAGTTGGTGAGAAGCAAGAGATCAAAAGATCTAGTGACGATGGTGAGCCTAGTGGAACAGCTGGCCTTCCAATATTATCTGTTTTAGAAAAACAAAATCTAACAAATGTATTTGTGGTTGTTGTTCGCTACTTTGATGGTACTAAACTTGGTACTGGAGGTCTGATTAGAGCCTATTCTACAGCTACAAGTCATGCTATCGAGAATAATAGTATTGTTGAAATTAAAGAATTGCTTGGCATAAGAATTGTCATGTCCTATAATCAATATCAAATCTATTCACAATTTTTAGAAAGCGAAAAGTTGAGCGAATTCGATACTGATTTTACTGATCATATTACCACTTCTATTTTTTGTGAAGAAGATAGATTTGAAAATATTTGTCATCACTTAAATGATTATTTTAATGGAAAAATTGATTATAAAAAAATTAACTCAAAAATTGTCGAAGTTCCTTTTAGGGAGAAAATTACATCCGATTAAATTTAGTTATCATTATGATAAATAATTAGTATTTTACAAACAATTCTAGAGATATTATACTTGAGATAGTAATTCTAAAAGGAGTTTTTAAATGATCTATCAAAATATCACTGAATTAGTCGGAAAAACACCAATTGTAAAATTAAATAATATTGTTCCCGAGGGAGCTGCTGATGTCTACGTTAAAGTGGAAGCTTTCAATCCAGGATCTTCTGTAAAAGATCGTATTGCATTAGCAATGATTGAAGACGCGGAAAAAGAAGGAAAAATCAAACCAGGAGATACTATCGTAGAGCCAACTAGTGGTAATACAGGTATTGGTTTAGCATGGGTTGGAGCTGCTAAAGGCTATCAAGTTATTATTGTTATGCCTGATACCATGAGTGTTGAACGCCAAAAATTAATAAAAGCTTATGGAGCAGAGCTTATCCTTACACCTGGCAGTGAAGGCATTAAAGCTGCGATTACAAAAGCTGAAGAAATTGCAAAAGAAAAAAATGGTTGGGTCCCAATGCAGTTTAAAAACCCTTCTAATCCATTAATTCATGAAAAAACAACGGGTCAAGAAATACTTGAAGATTTTGGTGAAACTGGTCTTGATGCATTTATCTCAGGTGTTGGAACTGGTGGAACTGTTTCAGGTGTCGCCCATGCACTTAAAAAAGCAAATCCATCAACTGAAATAATTGCTGTTGAAGCTGATGAATCTGCTGTTTTATCTGGTGATCAACCTGGACCACATAAAATCCAAGGTATTTCAACTGGTTTTGTTCCTGAAACACTAGATACAAAAGCATTTGATAGTGTTGCTCGTGTTTCTTCCGACAATGCATTTGAAACAAGTCGTTCATTTGGCCAAAAAGAAGGTTTCTTAATCGGTATTTCTTCTGGTGCTGCTATTTATGCAGCTATTCAAAAAGCTATTGACCTTGGAAAAGGTAAAAAAGTACTAGCCATTTTACCTGATAATGGAGAACGTTACTTATCTACTGCTTTATATCAGAATTAAAATAAAAAAGCCTTAAGGCTTTTTTATTTTTTCTCTTTTTGTAAAAATGTAATACCATCATCTATCCAATCATCTAAGTGTTCTTCCAATGGTTTAAAACCAAATTTATATCGGCTATTAGAAAAACGGTGTCTATGTGATAAATAATGTTTATCTTCTTCTAAAGTTCTCAAAGACAAACTAGCTTTTTGTGAGTATTCATCAAAATCGACAACTTGCACTAATACTTCTTGTCCAATTGTTAAATATTTGGAAATGTTATCAATATAGCCAGTTTTTATTTCAGAGATATGGATTAAGCCAGTTGTGTTATTTTCAAGGGAAACAAAGGCACCATATGGTTTGATTCCCGTGACAGTTCCTTTTAATTTATCCCCTATTTTCATTACTCACTAACCTCAATTGTTGTGATGACAACATCTTCTACTGGTTTATCTTGAGCGCCTGTTTTTACTGAAGCAATTTTATCAAGTGTTTCAAAAGAAGCTTCATCAACTAATTGACCAAATACTGTATGTCTACGATCTAAATGTGGTGTTCCACCATTTTCAGAATAGACTTGTGCTATATCTGCTGGCCACCCTCCACGTTCTAACTCTTTTTTAGAGTATGGGAGTTTCGTATTTTGAACAATAAAGAATTGGCTTCCATTTGTATTTGGCCCAGCATTTGCCATTGAGAGGGCACCTCTTAAATTATACAATTCTTCTGAGAATTCATCTTCAAAACTATCTCCATAAATAGATTGTCCACCCATACCAGTTCCAGTGGGATCACCACCTTGAATCATAAATTCTGGAATAATTCTATGGAAGATAATGCCATCATAATAACCTTCTTTAGCCAAACCTAAAAAGTTGGCAACAGTTTTTGGAGCATGTTCTGGAAAGAGCTTAATACTCATATCTCCTAAGTTTGTTTTAATTTTTGCAGTTGGAGCTTCAAATGTTTCCAAATTTAATTGTGGAAAATGTAATTCTTTATTTACCATACCTAGTTCAACAAGGGCATTATAAATGCCATTCCCTTCTACATTATCTGTTACGTAATCTGCTTTTTCTTTAATTTCAGAAACGGCATTTCCCATAGCTACTTTCAAGCCAACAAAATCGAAAATTTCCATATCATTTGAGCCATCACCAAACATCATGGCATTTTCAGGAGTCATACCTTCTTTTTCTAAAACTTGCCCTACACCTGAAGCTTTTGAAATACCACTTTTTACAACATCAGAAGAATGTTGATGCCAAGGAACTAATCTAACTTCTCTAGATAAATGTTCTGGTAACACCAAGTCAGCATTATTTTCAGCAAATGTCCACATATGATAAACGTCATTTGTTAAATAAAAATCTGGTTCGACATCACAAATACCATAAACTGGAACCATGGCTTCATCAATTAGTGGAATCCTGGCAGATACCACTGGTTTGTCTTTACCAGCAAAGCCATATTCAATGCCAATATATTGACACCAATCTACAAAAGCTTGTGCAACTTCTTTGCGGATAGGTTGATTGACAATTTCTTCTTTTTGATGATTGACAACATAAGAGCCATTAATAGTGACAAAATAATCTGGTTCTAAATCAATAATTTCTGGTACAACACCATATAAGGCCCGTCCTGACGCAATTCCAGTAAGAATACCTTTAGATTTTAAATCTTTAAAGACCGTTTTGATGGTTTCTGGCATATAACCAGTGTCTTTTACTCTTAATGTATCATCTATATCAAAAAAGACAATTTTAATTTTTTTTGCTTTATATTTTGTTTTTGCGTCCATTAAACCCTCCATTAGAATCGTAAGTTTATTATACCATTAATTGTCATCTTGTGGGACTAAATGATGTCTAAAGGCATAAACAACTGCTTGAGTTCGGTCATCAACTTGTAATTTTGCTAAAATATTTGAAACATGTGTTTTAACCGTTTTTAAGGAAATATATAACTCATCAGCAATGGTTTGATTATCAAATCCTTTAGCTAATAAATATAATATATCATATTCTCTGGCTGTTAATTCTTCATGTAATTCTGGATTATCTTGATGGTTCTTGATTTTTTTATCAACTTCTGTCTCAATAGCTTCTTGTCTATTGGCTACTTTTCTAATAGCATTTAAGATTTCTGCAGCACTAGATGTTTTTAACATGTAACCTTTGACTCCCGCTTCAATGACAGGGTAAATTTTTTCATTATCTAAGTAAGATGTAAGAACTAAGATTTTTGCTTCTGACCATTCTTTTAGAATACTTAAGGTTGCCTCCACACCATCTACTTCTGGCATAACTAAATCCATAACGATAACATCTGGTTTCAACTCTAACCCTAGTTTGATGCCATCATTACCGTTCACACCTTCAGCAATGACTTCTATATCTGATTGCATATTAAGAAAGCTTTTTAGTCCCATTCTAACCATCTCATGATCGTCAATCAATACTACTTTTATTGTTGTCATCATTTTCTCCTTTAATCAATGGCAATCTAACAGTCATTACAACTCCTTTACCTATTTGGCTTAAAAAGTCAACTGTACCTGCCATATCATCAACCCTATCTTCAATATTCTTAAGTCCATAGCTTAGATCTTGGACTTTATCCATATCAAATCCTTTACCATTATCTATCATTTTCAGCTGTAGTTCATTCTTTGTTTGTTGAATGTAAACCTCTAATTGACTTGCGTCAGCATGTTTCAAAGTATTACTAATAAATTCTTGGGCAATTCTAAATAAGTTATCTTCGATTGGTTTTGGAATTCTTTGACTATTATTTTGATAGGTAACACAAATATTACTTTTGTCTGTAAGCTCTTTTAAAATGAGTTCCAATCCTTCAGATAAACTTCGTTGATCAAGTTCTGTAGGTCTCAAATGAAGTAGTAAAATTCTCAAATCGTTTTGAGTATTTTGTAACATTTTTTCAACCGTTAAGATTTGATTTTGCAACTCTTTTTGATCAAGATTTTCAAGACTCATTGATAAGCCAGATAAAATCATTGACGAAGCAAATAATTCTTGACTAACAGTGTCATGAAGGTCACGCGCTATCCTTTTTCTTTCTTGTTTAACAATTTCTTGATTATTTTGAATATATGTATTTTCAGTACGTTGTAATTTTTGAGTGAGATGACTCATTTTTTTTGAAAGGCGTGCCAAATTGGTATTAATCTCATTAGAATAGTCTTCTACAATAGCTTGATTATTTACAATCCTTCTTAAATTTTGATTTATCATCCGCTTACTATTGTCATCTAAGACAACCCAAAGTAGTAACAATAAAACTGTTACAGATAAAATCAAAAAGATAATTGAAAAGAAAAACTGAATGAATAACTGCCAATTTGAGAAGACAGTTCTGATATGGATATTAAAATTATCCATAATAATATATGTAATCGATAAAATGGTCACTGCTGAGTAAAGCCAAATTAAAAAATAATATCTTTTTTTCATCGTCTTGTCACCTCAACATCACCAGCAAGAACATTGAGAATAATCTTAACATTACGCTGACTTTTTTCGTATTGGTTACTCCACAATTTAAGTGATTCATTTCTTAAATCATATTCATCATAATCAAAAAACCTAACACTACCATAGACTGAACTAACCTCTAATTTAACTTCAACATCAATTGGAACGTCAATTTGAGTCTTTCCATAAATTTTTCGAATTATAATATTATTTTCTTTACCAGTAACAATCACCTTCGTTAAATCAATCTGATCATTTCCACTAAATCTGATGATATTTATATCATCAAATGCATAATAATCACTCTGATAGATTGAAGCTCCAAGCCATTGATGACGAATTGGTTGAACATTTAGTTCACTCTCTTTAAATTTGATCAAAGCAAATCTATTTTTCTTTTTGACTTGTGAAAAATGATTTAAAACAATATAGACAATTCCAAGTAAAACTGCTGCGACAATATAAGGGTTTAACATTATAATTAAAAATAATAATAATAACCCTATTGTTAGTAAAAAATTATTCCGACTATCTTGATTGTAAAATCGTAATGCCAAAAGTAATAAGACAAGTATCAAAATAAAACTTGAAACATCATTTGACAAGATTGTCATAATGCCTAAAGCCAATAAGATAATTTCAACAAGTAAAAAAAACTGAAATTTTTTCATTAGGTTCCTCACTTACTCTGCTATTTTAACAAAAAACATTAGAATTTTCATCATCATTTAAATAGAAAAAAAAGCACTTAGAGTGCTTTTTAAGGTTGTTCATTTGAACTAGTAGATTCTGAAGTTTCACTTGTTGTTGAACTAGATGTGCTAGTTGACGATTGTGAACTACTACTTGTTGAACTCGTTTCTTGACTACTTGATGATTGACTTGCTGAAGTATTATCAGAATATAAATATAAACTAATTTCCGTATTTTCAGTTGTACTGATAGCTGTACCATAATAAGGTGTTTGACTACTAATAACAGCTGAAGGTGAAGGTGAACTTACTTCAACATAACCCTTTTGAGAACTTGAACTTGGAGTGTACACTTTAATTCTAGAAGATGAAATTCCTAGACTTGTTAATGTGTCAACAGCATCAGAATAGGTCATATCAGTCAATGCAGGCATCGTTGCGGTATCACTGATAGCTACTGTTAAGGTGATTTTTGAACTACCATTAGGATTAAATTTGTCTCCTTTGGATGGTGATTGACTTATCACAGTTCCTTCATCATAATCAGTTGTAGCCACTTTTTTAATTTTAATTTTTGATTTCTTCACACCATATTGATCAACTAAATCAGATACTGCCTGATTGTAATCTTTTCCAGTATAATCAGGCATTTCAAAACTAGAATTCCCTACTGAAACATAAAGGTTGATTTTATTGCCTTCATGAGTTTTAGAACCAATACTTGGATTAGTTTTGACCACATAACCTTCAGAAATTTTGCTACTTTCAACTTCTTTAATGCTACCAACTTTTAATCCTGCAGAAGTAATTTTTGACTTGGCAGAATTTAAACTAAGGCCTTGTACATTTGGTACTGTCGCAATTGAAGGTTTTGTTAATACTAAAAAGGCAAATAAGGCAACACCAACCGTAAATAAGGCAAATAATACTTTAAAGAAAGTTCCTATGAATCTTTTCTTACGCTTCTTAGGTTTATTAACTGGTGTAGCTAGCGTGTCTTCTTTTATAGCTTGTTCTTCTTGAGCACCCTTTTGCTTTTTCAATAATTGATCAGGATTGTTCTGACTTGGTACAGGAACAACTTTTGGAAGTGGTTTAGTATTCTCAGAATCTTGAAAAACAAGTTTTTTCTCACGACTACGATTATAACTTAATGCTGTCATTAAATCTCGACTCATTTCAAAAGTCGATGAATAACGATCTGCCAACTTCTTTGCTGTAGCTTTAATAACGACATTTTCAAGAGCTTGTGGGACATTACTATTTTCTTCTAGAATTGATGGGAGTGGTTTCTGAAAATGTTGTAAAGCTATAGTTACAGCACTGTCCCCATCGTAAGGTATATGACCTGTCAACATTTCAAAGAGCATTATACCCATTGCATATATGTCACTTTGAACTGTTGCTTTAGATCCTCTAGCTTGCTCTGGCGATAGATAGTGTACACTACCTAACATAGAATTAGTTTGTGTTAGACTTGTTTCAGCAAATGCAACTGCAATCCCAAAGTCTGTTACTTTTACTGTTCCATTTTTCGTAAGTAAAATATTTTGAGGTTTTAAATCTCGATGAACTATTCCCTTTTGATGTGCTAGATTCATGGCCGAGAGAACTTCTTCCATGATTCTAACAACTTCCGTATTAGATAGTGGTGCATGATCTTGAATATATTTTTTCAAATCAGCACCATCAACATATTCCATTACTAGAAATTGCTGACCGTCTTCTTCACCAATGTCACGGATTGCAACAATATTAGGATGATTCAATTCTGCCATGGCTCTAGCTTCACGCTGGAAGCGAGCAACTGCAACTTGATCTGTTTGATAATTGGTTCGAAGCACTTTAATCGCAACTTCTTCATTATCTAATATCAAGTCATTGGCCAGATATACATCCGCCATACCACCACGTCCGATAGATTTTAGAATACGATAACGACCAGCAAATAATTTGCCAATCTGTATCATTATTCTTCCTCACTTTCATTATGAATCAAGGCTACTGTTATATTATCTAAACCACCATTTTGGTTTGCAAGAGTTATTAACTCTTGATTTTTTTCATCTAAACTTCTATCAGATTGTAAAACCGATACAATATCTGTGTTTGAAATCATATTGGTTAAACCATCACTATTGATTACAAGATAATCATCTTTTTCAAGTAATTGAATACCTAAATCCAATTCAACAGGATTTGATTGCCCAATAGATTGCGTAATAATATTTTTTTGTGGATGACTGGCTGCTTCTTCTTCAGTTATTTGACCAGCTTTAACAAGTTCATTTACCAATGAATGATCACTTGTTAGCAGTTGGTAATGATCAGCTCTAACCAAACCAATTCTAGAATCTCCGATGTGAGCATAGATGGCACTATCTTCAACCAAGGCTATTGCTTCAACAGTTGTCCCCATACCTTTATAATCATCAGATTGTCCTAATTGATAAATTTTTTGATTCTCAGCTTCAATAGTAACAAGCATCCAATCTCTAATCTGACTTAATTCTGTAAATTCTGTACTTACCCATTCGCGACCAAGATCTGTCACAGTCATCTCACTAGCGATATTTCCAGCTCTATGTCCGCCCATACCATCAGCCAAAACGACCAAAGTAATACCGCTTTTGTTATCAAATTTATTGATAAAATCTTGGTTATTTGAGCGTTTCTGCCCAATATCTGTTATAAGTGAAATTTTCATAATATTTTTTCTGACGATGTCAGTTCCTCCTAGATATTACCAGACGCGTTTTACTTGTGCAATAAAGAAACCATCTGTTTGATATTGCTCAGGTGTAATGGCAATACAACCGTCTCTCACAATATCTTTTTGTCTATGATTTAAATTTACTTGTTCAAAATTTGGATGTGTTTCCAAGAAAGAATTAATAACTTGGAAGTTTTCTTCATCAAAGATTGTGCAAGTGCTATAGGTTATTATACCACCTTTTTTAATGGTTTGACAAACACTAGACAATATCTCTAGCTGGATTGCTTGTAGATTTTGAAAATCCAATGTTGATTTTTGGTACTTAATATCAGGTTTTCGCCTTATCAATCCAATTCCAGAACAAGGAGCATCTACTAGTATCTTATCAAAGCTGTCAGCAGAAAATACTTCATGAACTTTTCTAGCATCTAATTGTTTTGTTTCTATTTTATCGCTAAGATGAAGTCTTTTAGCATTATCATTGACAAGATTAAGTTTATGTTGGTATAAATCTAAAGCTATTACTCGACCATTTGTTAAATAAGAAGCCATGTGAACGGTTTTTCCACCAGGTGCACTACAGGCATCAAGAATAATATCATTATTTTCAATCTTTAAAGTTGGAGCTACCAATTGACTACTTTCGTCTTGAATGGTTATTTCCCCTTTCAGAAATAAGGCATCAGTTGAGAAATTTCCATGTTCTTTAACAAGACCAACAGTTGAAAGTTGTGATTTTTGAGTATTTGTCAGGGTCTGAATACTTTCAAGTTTAGAGACATCAGTTACTCGTATACTAGCTTTACTCCTTTGAAATAAGCTTTCCATAATAGCTTTGGCGCGTTGTTCACCAAACTGATCCATTAACTTTTTAACTAACCAAACTGGGATAGAATATAAAATAGAGTATTTCTTATTCTTCCTTTTAATAGAATGAATATCTGGAAGTTCTTCTTGCGTTATTTTTCTAAGGATGGCGTTGACATACTTTTCTGCACCCTTTCTATTGCCTCTATTTTTTGCAATATTAACAGCTTCATTGACAACCGCATGGTTGGGTATTTTATCCAAATAAATAATCTGGTATAGACTTAGCAATAATAAATAATAAACCCATTTTTCAATCTTTTCTCTATCCTCAATATAATGTGACAAATACCATTCTAGGGTCATTTTTCTTGCAACTGTTCCATAAACAATTTCAGTCACTAAGCTTTTATCTTTTTCTGACAATTGACTAGCTTTTAACCACTGATTTAGAGCAATGTTAGAATAAGCATCCTCTTCAAAAATAGACTCAATAATAGCCAAAGCTTGTCCTCTTGTCCACCTTTTCCAATCATTGGCCAAAAGAATCACCTACTTCTAATTGTCTCCCTAGCCCATTAAGGAAATCTTTAATCAACATTTTGGGTTTTCCTGCTGGTTGAACAACTTCTAGTGCAACTGCTCCTTGACCAGTTGCAACAATCAATTGATCTTTCGTTTTTGCAATAATATGACCTGCTTGTCCTTGACCTTTTACTTCTTTAACTTGGTAAATTTTAAAACGTTCACCATTTAATAAGGTATGAGCCACTGGCCATGGATTCATCCCTCTTACTTTATTGAAAATTTGTCTTGCATTTCCATGCCAATCAATACGTTCTTCTTCAGGTGAGATATTAGGTGAAAAAGTTGCCTTAGTATGATCTTGTTTTTCAGGTGCTATATTTCCAGAAATGTAATCTGGTAATGTCTTCAATAATAAATCTCTACCAACCACAGCTAATTTTTCAAACATAGTACCAACATTATCAGTATCTTCTATAGAGATACTAGCTTTTGCGACCATATCTCCTGCATCCATTCCTTTTACCATTTCCATGATAGTAACGCCTGCTTCTTTTTCACCATTAATAATCGCATAATGAATAGGTGCACCACCTCGATATTTGGGAAGTAAAGAAGCATGGACATTGACTGAAAAAGTAACTGAATTGAGTAACTTACTTGGTAAAAACTGTCCAAATGCTGCTGTAACAATGCCATCGGCACCTAAAGACATTATCTCATCAAGTTCTTTTGACTCTGATAATTTTTCTGGTTGATAAATAGGAATGTTATGTTCAAGAGCAACTTCCTTAACAGGGGTCATCTTAATTTGCTTTTTACGCCCCACTGCCCTATCAGGTTGTGTAATAACTGCTAATATCTCATAACGACCATCTAAAAGCAAACCTCTTAATACAGTAGCTGAGAACTCTGGAGTACCCATAAATAATAATTTTGTCATAATGATTTCAAGCTCATGAACCTCTATGCCATAAAAGTTATGAGCTTATTATTCCTTTCTCTATATAATAAGTTATTTAATCAAACTACATTTTGATTACAATGATTTAGTGTATATTTTATCCATTTTATAATTAGCAACAAATCGAAAGCTATTTTCATTATAACAATTCTTTTCAATTGCGTCGCTTGCGGTTATTTTTAAGATAGGCATTAAGTGATGGGTATTGTTTGGTAAGAGAACGAGTATAACTATAATTTATGACAACTGTCATTAACCAGATATTCCAAGAACTATTACTAGTAAAGAAACCAACCAATGATAACTCTTTAAAAATATCTTTCCATAAACTTGTTCGAATAGGATATAGTGACAATTCATCCTCATCTAAGAATACTAAAAAAATTCATAAGAAGGATTAAGACCCAGCCCTGTATAAAAATAGTAATAGCTTTTTTGTCTTACAATAGGTTTTGTGGTTCATTATCGATAATAACTCTTACTTTCTGATTGGCTTTTTCCTGTGTCCAATTGAGAATTTGATTAAGATTTTCTTCTAAATGTTCTTCAAAGCGAT
This sequence comes from Streptococcus urinalis 2285-97, assembly GCF_000188055.2. Classification (NCBI taxonomy): domain Bacteria; kingdom Bacillati; phylum Bacillota; class Bacilli; order Lactobacillales; family Streptococcaceae; genus Streptococcus; species Streptococcus urinalis. The sequence continues at coordinate 490,219 of NZ_AEUZ02000001.1, read as the reverse complement.
ATTTAATTAAAATTTGAAAATGGTATAAGTTATGTGTTCTAGCAATAGGTTTTGGCGTTGGTCCTAAAATTCTAACTTTATCCGTTAGACCTTGCCTTAGCATTTCCATTACTTCATAGCTTTTTTGCATCGCCATTTCTTCAGAAGTATGAGATAAGGTCAATCCCACTGTGAAGTAATAGGGTGGATATGCCATTTGTTTTCTAATTGCCATTTCATATTGATAAAATGCTTCATAATCTTGTTCTTTGGCGAGTTTAATTGCATAATGATTTGGATTATAGGTTTGAATAACAACTTCACCTGATTTTTCCGCACGCCCAGCTCTACCAGCAACTTGCATTAATAATTGAAATGTTCTTTCTGAAGATCTAAAATCAGGTAAGTTTAGTGAGGTATCAGCATTCAATACGCCAACAAGTGTTACATTAGGAAAATCTAAGCCTTTAGCTATCATTTGAGTACCAAGAAGTATATCAGATTCTCCCTTTCCAAATTGTGTTAAGATTTTTTCATGAGAACCCTTTTGGCGAGTTGTATCGACATCCATTCTTGAAATGCGGGCTTGTGGAAAGAGTTCACTTAATTCATCATAAGCTTTTTGTGTCCCAGAGCCATAATAACGAATACTAGAACTCTGACAATTAGGGCAAAATCTTGGAATTGGCTTTTGGAAACCACAATAATGACAATTCATTGTTTTTGTGTCCATATGTAAGGTTAAAGAGATATCACAATTTGGACATTGGTCAACATAACCACATTCACGACACATGACAAAGCTAGAATAGCCTCTTCTATTTAGTAAAAGTACAATTTGTTCATTTTTATTTAGACGATCCGCAATTTTATCTAATAAATAAGGGGTATAATTTGATGTTTCTTGTTGTCCTAAATAGTCTCTAAAATCAACGATATCGACTTTAGGAATCTTAGCTTGAGGATTAGCTCGTTTGGTAAGTTGTAAAAATTCATACCTTCCTTTGCTAGCTCTCGCACGACTTTCAATACTTGGCGTTGCTGATCCGAGGACAAGAGCAGCTTTATGCGATTTTGCCCTTATCAAGGCAACGTCTCTGGCATGGTATCTTGGATTTGATTCTTGTTTATAACTAGCTTCATGTTCTTCATCAATAATGATAGCACCTATATTTTCGAGTGGTGAAAATATAGCTGAACGAGCACCGACAACGACTTTTGCTTGATTTGACTTGATTTTTCGCCATTCATCAAATTTTTCACCATCTGATAAACCTGAATGCATAATTGCTACCTTTTCTCCAAATCGTGATATAAAGCGTTTTGTCATTTGTGGCGTTAATGAAATTTCAGGAACTAATACGATGGCTGTCTTTCCTTGTTTTAGAACAGCATCAATAATATGTAAGTAAACTTCTGTTTTCCCTGAGCCTGTAATACCTTCAAGTAAAAAAGGTTTGGAATCCATTCCAATACTTGCTGAAATCTTTGATACCGCATTTTCTTGCTCAGCATTTAAATCTAAAAAAGATGTTTGGGTAATGTTATCAAAATATTGTTCACTTCGATTAATATTAACTTCTTTAATGTTAATCAAATGGTGTTTTATAAAATAAGATACTACATCTCTTGAGAATAGTTCTTTAAGTTGCGAAAGCTTTCCAGATTGATTTCCAGAAAGTAAATACTCCTTTAAAGCCTGTCTTTTTTTTGCTCTATTTGATATCTCAATAGTTTCTAAACTGGCGCTGTCTACTTCATAGAGCTGAATTGTCTTATAACGTTTTTTATCTTTTGCTAGATAGCGTGAAGAGATGTATTTTGCTTGTATTAATAAACGTGCTTTATTTTGTTTTGACTGATCTAACTGTGAAAAAAGGACGGTTTCTTTTTTTCCAAATAAAGATAATCTGTCCTCATCTGAAAGATTAGGAGCTGCCCTTAACTCTCTATCATAATCAGAATTGAGTAAGTTGGGAATCATTGACTTCAGTATAGAGATCTTATAAGAAAACACCTTATGCCTAATTGCTTCAGCTAAGTTCAGCTGGTCTTCATTTAAGACAGGTTGGTCATCTAAAACAGAATCTATTCTTTTGAGATGTTGATCATCGGCACTATAGTTTCTTATTCCAATAACAAACCCTTGGAGTAATCTATTTCCATTGCCAAATGGAACATGAACACGAGAACCAAGTTTTACCATTGACTCTAAAGATTCTGGAATAAGGTAAGAAAATGGCTTATCTGTCTGCATCAAAGGTATGTCAACAATAATATGTGCTATTTTATTTGCCATGATAAACCTCTTTTTAATACGAAAAATCTAAGATTATGAAAACCTTAGATTTTTTCTCCTTCTTCTTCTTTTTCTTTAGCAATTTGCTCTTTAATTTTACGTTCTTCTTCTTCTTTAGCAACTTTCTCAGCTTGCATTTTTGCTTTTACAGCTGCTCTTTTTGCTGATGGATCTGGATGAATCACAACTTTGCCTGACTCAATTTCTTCTAAAGCTCTGAGTGTTGATTTTACAGACTTAAAATCTTGAGTTGGATTAGCTCCAGCTTCCAATTCATGTGCACGTTTTGCTTGTAGAATAACGAGTGAGTATTTTGATGGTACTTTATCTAATAAAGTATCAATTGAAGGTTTTAACATCATAATATTTATTCTCTTTTCTTATTTATTTAGCCAGATGTGTCTCTTTAATCATTTGATCATAACGTCCAATCACACGTTCTACGCGAAAATGTTCTGTTTCGATAATGCGTTTAACACGTTCGGCAGCCATAGCAACTTCATCATTGACTACTGCATAGTCATATTCACGCATCAAAACAATTTCTTCTTTTGCTCTTTCGATTCGTTTTGCAATGACTTCTTGGCTATCAGTTCCTCGTCCGACAAGTCTATCGTGTAATTCATCTAAATCTGGTGGCGTTAGAAAAATAAAAACACCATCAGGTACTTTTGATTTTACTTGAAGGGCTCCTTGAACCTCAATCTCTAGGAAAACATCAATGCCTTTATCTAGTGTTTCATTAACGTAAGTTAATGGTGTACCATAGTAATTTCCAACATACTCGGCATATTCCAACATTTGTCCATTTTTTATGAGCATCTCAAATTCTTCCCTAGTTCTGAAAAAATAATCGACTCCATCGATTTCTCCAGGTCTTTGGGGACGAGTTGTCATTGAAACAGAATACTCAAATTTATGGTCTGGCGTTGAAAAAATTTCTTGTCTTACCGTTCCTTTCCCGACACCTGAAGGTCCTGAAAAAACGATTAACAAACCACGTTCAGACATTTTTTTCTCCTTTTTATTGCTTTCTACTAGTTTATCAGATATATGATATTTTTTCAAGGCTACTTTTTACTGATAGGCGCTTCAAATCAAAAAAAGAAAGGGATTTCCCTTTCTCTTATTTTGCAAAATCAATTGCTCGTAATTCACGGATAACAGTGACTTTGATATTTCCTGGATATTCAAGATTATTTTCAATCTTTTCTCTAACTTTATGGGAAAGAACAACAACCTCATCATCGGAAATTTTTTCTGGTTTAACCATAATTCTAATTTCCCGTCCAGCTTGTAAGGCAAAACTATTTTGAACACCATCAAAGCTTGTTGCAATTTCTTCCAAATCACGTAAACGTTTGATATAGTTTTCCATGGATTCATTTCTAGCACCTGGTCTTGCAGAACTTAATGCATCTGCAGCAGCTACAAGGACTGCAATAACGCTTTCAGGTTCAACATCACCATGGTGGCTTGCAATGGTATTTACAACAACTGGATGTTCCTTGTATTTCTTAGCAAATTCTGTCCCAATCTCGACATGGCTACCATCAACTTCTCTATCTATGGCTTTACCTATATCATGAAGGAAACCAGCTCTTCTCGCTAAGTCAACATTTTCCCCTAGCTCTCCAGCTAATATTCCGGCCAGTTTACCAACTTCAACAGAATGTCTAAGGACGTTTTGACCGTATGAAGTTCTAAATTGTAAGCGTCCCATTATTTTAATAAGGTCTGGATGGAGATTTGGAGCACCAATTTCATATGCTGCAGCTTCACCATATTCACGGATTCGGTTGTCCATTTCAAGACGATTTTTTTCGACTAATTCTTCGATTCTTGCTGGATGAATACGTCCGTCAGCTATCAAAGCTTCCAAAGTCATTCTCGCAATTTCTCGTCTAATTGGATCAAACCCTGATAAAACGACTACCTCAGGTGTATCATCAATGATAACGTCAATACCAGTTAGACTCTCTAGAGTTCTGATATTGCGTCCTTCACGCCCGATAATACGACCTTTCATGCTATCATCAGGTAAATGAACTGTTGTAATGGTTTGCTCAGTGACATATTCTCCTGCCATTCTTTGCATCGCCTGTGATAGTAGATTTTTAGCAATTTTATCTTTACGATCTTTAATGTCTTGCTCTGCTTCTCTAATTCTAGTTGCAATTTCATGAGTTAATTTATTTTCAGTTTCCATCAAAATAACTTCTCTTGCTTCTGCAATAGTCATAGCAGCAACTTTTTGTAGGTCTTCTTTTTTTTGTTCCTCTAATTGTTCAATTTGTACTAAACGCTCATCAATATGTTTAGATCTATCGAAAAGACTTTGTTCTTTACTATCAAGTGTTTTTTCTTTACTTGATAGATTTTCATCTTTACGATCAAGAGAATTCGCACGTTCAGATAGACGGGCTTCCATTTGTTTTAATTCTTGTCTTTCTGATTTAAACTCTTTCTCAATCTCTTCGCGATATCTCCTTGACTCTTCTTTTGCTTCTAAAAGTAATTCCTTTTTATGAGCTTTACTTTCTCTTTCAGCTGATTGACGAATGACATTAGCATCTTGCTCTGCTTGACCTCGCATATTTACAGCATCTTGTTCTGCATTTAAAAGAGTCAGTTCTGCTGCCTCTTTCGATGATTTTAATTTCATTGAAATAAGGGCATAACCTATTATCAAACCAATGAGGGCACAAACAATCAAAATGATTACATTTACCATGTTTTTACCTCAATCTAATATTTAGTTTTCAATACGAAAGCTACCTATAAGTTTATCATAAATGATCCGTTTTCACAATTTAATTTATTCGTTCAAAGCAAATACATTTTCTTAATTTGTGGTATGATGTAAGTAATGATTGTAAAGGAGAAGAATAATGACAAAAGAAGTTATTGTAGAAAGTTTTGAACTTGATCATACTGCTGTAAAAGCACCTTATGTTCGTCTGATTTCTGAAGACAATGGGCCAAAAGGTGATATCATTTCTAATTTTGACATTAGATTGGTACAACCAAATGAAAATGCCATAGAAACTGCTGGCTTACATACAATTGAGCATCTACTTGCTAAACTTATCAGACAGCGAATTGATGGAATGATAGACTGCTCTCCATTTGGTTGTCGTACAGGATTTCATCTTATCATGTGGGGACAACATACAACTAACGAAATAGCCAAGGTTATCAAATCGAGTCTTGAAGAAATTGCTTCTACCATTACTTGGGAAGACGTTCCTGGAACTACAATTGAATCATGTGGTAATTATAAAGATCATAGTTTGTTTTCAGCTAAAGAATGGGCTAATCTGATTCTTTCCAAAGGTATTTCAGATGATCCGTTTGAGCGTCATCTTGTATAAAAAAGAGAACAATCGTTCTCTTTTTTTAATAATCTAATTTATCAGAATGGCCTTTTGCATTACCAACAAAATAGCCTGTCTTATCATTGATTGAGAATAGATAAGTTCCATCTGGTTTATACATGTTATAGTAACCATTCCCATTAATAATGTTAACAGGTTCTAAAATAAAATTATAACCTGAAATATAACCTCTAGATTGTGCAGTTGCTATGATTTTTTCAAGAACTCCAGAATTAAATGTCCACGCGGAATTTGATTTATCAGCTACAAGAGATTCGTTATATGGAACTCTTGAACGTTGACGTTGTAATATAGAGGCATCGTAATTTGTAATTCCAGTACTTGCTTGTGCTTGAGATTGTTCTTGACTCGCTTTTGCAGCTGCTTCTTGTTCAGCTTTTGCTTTTTCAGATGATGCTTTAGAAGCTTCTGCTTTTGAAGAAGACTTGGTAGCTTCTAATTGTTTTTTACCATCACTGACTACTTGTTGCAACAAACTGTCTAGACTAGCGTTACCAGTATTAAGTGTTGCACTCTTTATGTCATCAAAGTTAGCATCTGATTTGACTGATGCACTCACCTTTTTTCCATCAACAATGGCATCAGAACTAAATTTTTCGTTCACAGCTTTTATTGCAGTAATTTGCTTCGTTAAACTATCAAATTTTGATTTTAACTTACTATATGATGAACTCCCTTTAGTTTTTTTCAACAAGTTCTCTAAGTCTGAAAGTTTATCAAATTGACTGTTTTTCAACGCAGTTTGTTTACTATCAGTAAAGAAATCATCATAGGCGGAATTAAAAGCTTTTACAGCTTTTTTAATATTTGATGTATCACTACTAGTAGTAGTCGATGATTTTGAGCTAGTATCTGATGAAGAACTTGACTGATTTTGATTATTTTTTTGCAGAGCAAAGGCTAATCCTAACACCGCAATTATTAGTAACAATAAGAATGCAATTAGCCATTTTTTCTTACTTTTCTTTTGGTTATCTACTCTAGATGAGGCACTTGTTCCTCCAAAAGTTTCAACTGCTTTATCTTGTTTTACTTCTTTTGAATCACTATTTGTTTCATTAGGATTAGTCTCTGTAAGCACAACAGGTGTTACAATAGGTGCCTCTAAATCTGGATTATCTGTCTGAGCAATAACAATTGGTTCTTCAGATTCATTAACTTCTTCAACACTTTCAAATTTCTCATCCGTTTGAGCTTGTTTATCTTCTTCGTTTTGATCACTAGAAAAACCTGTTTTTGCTAATTCTTCACGTTGTTTTTTGATAAAATTATCTAAGGTTTCAGTATCTAAGGTTTCAAATTCTGAAATTTTGGTATCAAATTTTTGAGAACTAACTTGATCTCTGTGTTGTTTAATGTATTTATCTAAAATACTATCATCTTCAGTGACACCAGCTTTTATTTCAGAATCTTTTCGTACAGCCTCACCGACTGTCATATTTTTTGCTGAATCAAAATCCAAGGATTGAGACTCTTTTTCAGTCATGCTTTCTTTTTTTTCTTCAGACACGATTGACTCCTATCTTTTTATTTCCGTACGTTTTACACGTTGACCAAAATATTGATATAAATCTACTTTCAAAGTACCATTGTAAAGTTTTCGTTTTTTATCTGCTAGACTTCCAAATTTTTGTTCAAATTGTTCATCACTTGTTAAGATAAATTTACTCCAAGTTTTCAATGGTGAGAAGGTTTTACCCATATCATTATATAAGATATCTACAGCTTTGTCATCAAGCAACCTCTCCCCATAAGGAGGGTTAGAAATGATCACACCATTAATTTTATCTGTTTTTAAATCTTGTAATCTCATTTGTTTAAATTCTATCACATCAGAGAGTCCAGTTTCTAATGCATTCTTTTTGGCTATTTCAATCATACGACCATCAATATCAAAACCTGAAATATCAAGTTTAATGTCGTAATTAGCTTTTTCTTCTGCTTCATCCCTAATACTTTGAACTACTTTTTTATCAACCCATTGCCATTCTTCAAATGAGAAACTTCTATTAAAACCTGGTGCAATGTTCATTCCAATCATAGCTGCCTCAATACAAAATGTCCCAGAACCACATGTCGGGTCAATTAAAGGTTTGTCCGGAAACCAATTACTTAATTCAATAATGGCTGCAGCCATGTTTTCCTTGATTGGAGCTCCACCTTTATCAGTCCGATAGCCACGTTTAAATAAACTTGAACCAGTTGTATCAATCATAACAGTCGCTTTATCTTTTACAATTGCAATTTCAATTTTATATTCAGGCCCATTTTCTTGTAAAGGTACTGACTCAGGTCTATGGAAAAAATGTTGTAATTTTTTTACAATGGCTTTTTTGGTAATTGCTTGAACACTTGGTTCATTGTGTAATTTTGATTTTACACATTTTGCTTTTGTAACTGGAAAAGCTGATCCTAATGGAATAATCGTTTCCCAATCTAAGTGAAAAACACCTTGAAATAATTCTTCAAACGTTTTTGCTGGAAATTCGCCAACAACTATTTTTATTCTATCAGCTGCTCTTAACCAAATATTAGTTTCAATAATTGTTTTAACATCACCATTAAAACGAACCTTTCCATTCTCAACTTGACAAGGTATTCCTAATTGCTTAATTTCTTTTCCAACAACTGCTTCTAAACCAGCTGCTGCCGTTGCAACTAAATTAAATTCACGTTTCATTTACTTTCTTTCTTTAATAAATCAAATAAAAGCTAGCCAAAGCTAGCTTATGCCTATTATGCAATTTTCTATAAGCCATGTTTTGTTCCGGAAATAACTAGGAATCATTTCCTTCGATAATCATCTGTCTACTGTCAAACAGTCAGGATAGCTTGTTCGTTTCCAACTATCCCATGCCCCTACCAAAGTTTGGGTTGCTAGCTTGAGGGGTTTACCGCGTTCCATTTTTTACGTTTCCATAAAAACTTCGTTACTGTGGCACTTTCAGAGCTACTCAAGCATATCAAAAGACTTAGCTATTTTACTCGCCGTAACATATATTTATATGTCCCTAGGCTTATTTGTTCGCCTAGCACAAACACTACCGGCATCACAGCCAGTGCTAGCATGGACTTTCCTCATAGTATTTGAATACTACGCGATTATCCAAAAATTGCACATGTCATTTAAACTGACTTACTCTACGATTTGTTTGCCAAAAACTTCTTTTTCTAGTCTACTAATTCGTTTTAAAATATCATAATTTGTCGCAGACTGATCAACACGTGTCGGTTGTGGAATGGTCTGTGCAGAACTATTCATTCCAGAAGATCGTGTTTGTCCGTTATATTTTTTTAAGCGTTCTAGTTCTGTTTCTAATTCTTCAATGCGAGCAATGTATGTCTCATAATCTTTAATCACATTATCTAAAAATTCATCGACTTCTTTTTTATCAAAGCCACGCATACTTGTTTTAAATTCTTGTTCAAAAATGTCCTTAGGACTATAAATTATACTTGTCATTCTATTTCTCCGAACATATCATTCTACTTTCATCAAAAGAGCAAAAGCCACCTTTGATACCACTTCAATCATACCTAAATTAGAATTAAAAATCAAGTCTTTTAATTAGTTTTAACAGATCTTAAGGATTATTCTTCATCCATAATGTCATTCAATTTTTCGAATGTTAATTGATTAACATAATAACCTTTATTATGTTTCATTTCAGCAACAAAATATTTCAAATTGGTCTCAGCATCTTCATCGTAAAAAACAAAAGATTGGTCTGTATTATTAATTAAAAAAGTCTGATACTGTTTTATCTGATTAATTGATTCATAATGGTCAAAACTGTATTTTACAAAGTCAGTCGTTTTAAATTCTGTCAGTTTCAATTGATTTGCTTCATTCCAATTTTCTCCAACATTCTTAGTCAAAAAGATTGTTGCAATTTGAAATTGATAACTTTTTTGCAAATCTTTCGCAACCTGTAAAAACCAATATTCAAAGCCTAAATTACCGGTTAAAATAAACCATTCTGCTCCTTCATCTAAATAGCGTAAAAGTTCTTTTTTTATGGCTTTTTTTATCACTTCTATTTTAGGATCTTTATCTGAAAAAATGCTTAATTCAAAACTTCTGTAACCCGTTACAAGAATAGTTGACATATTTTGTTATCCTTTCAATTTTTATGGTATAATGTGAATGCTTATGTTTATCATAATGTATATGTTAGGAGGACTATGGTTAACTATCCTAATCATCTTATTCGAAAATCAGAACCTTTAAAATCTTCCCGAAAAAAAACAGATTTTGCTAATCGTGGTATGTCATTTGAAGCTTCAATAAATGCAACAAATGAATACTATCTTTCTAGAGATATTGCTGTTATTCATAAGAAACCTACTCCCATTCAGATTGTCAAAGTTGATTATCCAAAACGGAGTCGCGCAAAGATAGTTGAAGCATATTTCAGACAGGCATCAACAACTGATTATTCGGGTGTCTATAAAGGTTATTATATTGATTTTGAAGCCAAAGAGACACGTCAAAAGACTGCAATGCCAATGAAAAATTTTCACGCCCATCAAATAGAACATATGGAGCGGGTTGTTTCTCAAAAAGGTATTTGCTTTGTTCTTCTTCATTTTTCAACTTTAAAGGAAACCTATTTACTCCTTGCAAATGATTTAATTCGTTTTTATCAGATTGATAAAGGAACTAAATCAATGTCCCTAGATTATATCAGAAAAAATGGTTATACGATAATGCCAGGTGCATTTCCACAAGTTCCTTATTTAGATATTATCGATAAAATAATTTTAGGCGGTGATTAAAATCGACAAAAAAACTCTCAGAAAAGTATTGAAATATGCTTTAGCTGCTCTATTGAGCCTTATCATCCTAGTTGTTGTAATAGGTGGTCTTTTATTTGCCTTTTACATTAGTACGGCTCCAAAATTATCTGAAACACAATTAAAATCAACCAATTCAAGTCTCATTTATGATGGAAATAATAATTTAATAGCCGATTTAGGATCAGAAAAACGTGAAAGCGTTACTGCAGATAGCATTCCTATTAATTTAGTAAATGCGATTACTTCTATTGAAGATAAACGCTTTTTCAATCACCGTGGTGTTGATGTCTATCGTATTCTTGGAGCTGCTTGGCATAACTTGGTTAGTAACAGTACTCAAGGTGGATCAACCTTGGATCAACAGCTAATCAAATTAGCCTACTTTTCAACAAAAGAGTCCGACCAAACTATTAAACGTAAAGCTCAAGAAGTTTGGCTATCTTTACAAATGGAAAGAAAGTATACTAAAAAAGAAATCCTCACTTTCTATATAAATAAAGTATACATGGGTAACGGAAACTACGGTATGCTTACAGCAGCTAAATCCTATTATGGAAAAGACCTGAAAGATCTTTCTTACGCTCAGTTAGCACTTTTAGCAGGCATTCCTCAAGCCCCTACACAATATGACCCATATAGTCATCCAGATACTGCTAAATCACGTAGAGACACTGTCCTTCAGCAAATGTATTCCAATGGCAATATTACCAAAAAAGAATATGATACAGCAGTTGCTACACCTGTTGCTGATGGATTACAACCGTTACGACAAACTTCCAGTTATCCAAAATATATGGATAACTACCTAAAAGAAGTTATCGAACAAGTTAAATCAAAAACTGGTAAAGATGTTTTCACTTCAGGAATGAAAGTCTATACTAATATTCAACCTGAAGCGCAACAAAGACTTTATGATATCTATAATACCGATGACTACGTTGCCTATCCTGATGATAGTATGCAAGTTGCATCAACTGTTATGGATGTAACAACGGGTAAAGTTATTGCTCAACTAGGTTCACGTAAACAAACCTCTAACGTCTCTTTTGGTACTAACCAAGCCGTTTTAACTGATAGAGACTGGGGTTCTACAATGAAACCAATATCTGCTTATGGTCCAGCTATTGAAGATGGTGATTATACAACAACTGCACAATCAACTAATGACTCAATTTATTATTGGCCAGGAACAAATACACAAATTTATGACTGGGATTTAAAATATAATGGATGGATGTCTATTCAAACTGCCATACAACAATCACGTAACGTGCCTGCTGTAAGAGCTTTAGAAGCTGCTGGACTTAAAAGCGCAGCCAAATTCTTGAGTGGATTGGGTATTAAGTATCCTGAAATGCATTATTCTAATGCTATCTCAAGCAACAATAGTAGCTCTGATAATAAATATGGAGCAAGTAGTGAGAAAATGGCTGCTGCCTATTCTGCTTTCGCAAATGGTGGTACTTATTATGAACCACAATATATCAATAAAGTAGAATTCAATGATGGTACGACGAAATCATTTTCTTCAAATGGTTCAAGAGCCATGAAGGAAACGACAGCTTATATGATGACCGATATGTTAAAAACAGTATTGACCTATGGTACAGGTACTGAAGCTGCTATTTCTGGAGTTGTCCAAGCTGGTAAAACAGGTACTTCAAATTACACCGATGATGAATTAGCCAAAGTTGAAGCTGAAACTGGTATCTATTCGGATTATGTTGGAACAATGGCACCTGACGAAAACTTTGTAGGCTACACAAACCAATACGCAATGGCTGTTTGGACCGGATATAAAAATCGTTTAACTCCAGTCTATGGAGATGGTTTAAATGTCGCAGCAAGTGTCTATAAAAATATGATGTCCTACTTGACTGAAGGATATAGCTCTGATTGGACAATGCCAAGTGGTTTGTATCGAAGTGGTGGGTACCTCTACCTAAATGGAAGTTATTCTTCAAATACATACTCTAGTCGTGTCTATAGTAATACTTATTCTAGTTCATCTAGTCAAGGACAAAGTACTAATTCTAACAGTACTTCTACCGACAGTTCAAGTGCTTCAAGTACAAGTTCAGAAAATAATTCCAACTCTTCTCAAAACAACAATGGAAGTCAAGAAAATAATTAAAAAAAGAAACTCTTTAAGAGTTTCTTTTTTTAATTTGCTAAAGCTCCCATTGGATCCCAAGGCGCTAATACTTTAGATTCAGCTTCATAAGCTTTTAATTCTTCTTCTGTTAAGAATTCTTTTCTAACAACAATTTGGTAGGTGTATTCATCCATCCATTGATCTGAAGCGACAAAGTAACCTTTTTGCCCAACTTTTTCTCCCCAAGAATTTTCAACTTTCCATTTTAGTGGTTTTCCATTCTCATCTAGATCAACACCTGTTAATACCATAGCATGTGTCATTAAACTTTCACTATAATCAAGTCTTCCTGCTTTATCTTGAGAAAGAGTGATATCCATACTTGAATTAAAATCATAAGTGTTATGAGCTAAGATACCTTTTTGTCTATCGGATACTTGACCAACATCTGAACCAAACCAAACTGACTCACCAGTTTTCATTTGAGCAATAGCAAGTTCTTTAAAACGGTCCATCTCAAGATTAAGGTATCGAACATCTCTACTACCGACAACATTACCAAGCATTTCTACTGTATAAGATTTACCATAGGGTTTGTCTGCAGTTGGTGCATTAATAATTGAAACATAGTCATCCAATTTAAGACCAACAAATTTTTCATAAAAAGCTTGTGGTGTTAATCCTTTTTCAGAATGAAATTGATTATCTTTATCACGATAAGAAAAGTCAAATTGACGTGGTGGGAGCCCTAGGGTCATTGCTAAAAAGTTAAATATTTCTTGAAGCAATTCTTCTTTTTTAGCTTTTACTTGATCTGCTTTAGCACCATCTTTAATTAATTGACGTAAAATTTGAGCGTCTTGTCTTAATAGTTTATTGAGATATTGATTTAGTTCTCTACTATTACTTGAAGCTTCTGATTCTGGGTAAATGGCTTTGGGTACTACACCATATTTTTCAAACAATGACACTACCATATCCCATTGTCCACCATCTTGTTGAGGAACATCTAAAAGGAATTTTACTTTACGACTTGTTAGCTCTTGATCTGCTGTCGCAATAACTTGTTCCATAAACCAATTTGATTTTTCATATTTGTCCCAGAAAAAAGTGTGTGCTTGAGATAATTCAAAGTTTTCTAATTTAAATTCGGAAATTAATTTGTGACGGAATGTATTTAAAGCTGCAAACATCCAGCAACGACCTGAAGCTTTTTGATTAGAAACTTCGTCTTTTGTCAAATCAATAGAGAAACTAAAATCATTTTCAGCTTGACTTTGACGGGTTTCTAGTGACTTTAATAAGCCATTGTGAGTAACAGCATTTTCAATAGCATTAAATTTAGTATTATTTTGATAATTTTCAAACAACTTATCAGTAAATGATTGACTTAATTCTGACATAAAATACTCCTTTTTTTAATTTACTCCTCTATTATATACCTTTATATTTTTTTATCAAGCAAAATAAAAAGTTAGGTTACCCTAACTTTTTATTTCCAAAAATCATCAAATACTGTAATTGGTAAATGACGCTTATGTTGTGTTTTTTGCCACCAAGCTTCAATTTTTTCTTTAGCATCAGTTGTAACTTCTCTACCTTCTAGATAATTATCAATATCTTGATATGTTACTCCTAAAGCTACTTCGTCAGCAATTCCTGGCTTGTTTTCTTCTAAATCTGCTGTTGGAATTTTTTCATAAAGTGCTTTTTCAGCTCCAAGTTCTGCAAGAAGTTGTTTTCCTTGTCTTTTATTAAGTCGAAAAAGAGGTAAAATATCAGCTCCTCCATCACCAAATTTAGTAAAGAAACCAGTAATGTTTTCTGCGGCATGATCAGTACCAATAACAGCCCCTTGATGTTGACCAGCAATTGCATACTGAGTAATCATTCTCTGTCTTGCCTTGATATTTCCTTTATTAAAATCTGAAACAATAACACCAGCATCTTGCAATGCTCTTACTTGTCCATCAACGGCTTCTTTAATGTTGACAGTTAATGATAAATCAGGCTTGATAAAAGATAATGCACGTTGAGCATCAGCTTCATCAGCTTGAACACCATAAGGAAGTCTCACTGCGATAAATTGATAAGAATCATCTTTTGTTTCTTCTCTTAATTCTTCAACAGCCATTTGTGCTAAACGACCAGCTAATGAAGAGTCTTGACCTCCAGATATTCCTAATACAAATGTTTTCAAAAACGCATGTTTCTTCAAATAAGCTTTTAAAAAGTCAATAGATCGACGGATTTCTTCTTTGGGATCAATTTTAGGTTTCACACCTAGTTCTTTAATAATCTCTTCTTGCAAGCTCATACTACATTCCCTTTCTACTTGATTTCTTACGTAATTGGTCAATTAGATTCATCTTGTTTTGCCATACATTTTGAGATAAATCAACAGGATAGTCTTGAGGATTTAAAATACGTTTGTACTCATCCCATAATTTGTCAAATTCCATACGACCATATTCCTTGATAGCATCTAAATCAGGTAACTGATAAACAAGCTCTCCTTTGTCGAAAATATCTACTAAAAGTGGTACGGCAGTAAAATTTTCAACCGTTTTATTGATATAAGTATAAGTTGGATGAAACATATAGATACTATCAAGCTTATTGACATCAACATCAGAAGCCGTTATGTAATCTCCTTCTGATTTGTCTTTTTCAAGACTTGTAATTCTCCAAGCCTGTTTTTTACCTGGTGTTGACACCTTTTCAGCATTGTTTGATAACTTGATTGTATCACGCATTTTACCATCGTCACCTTCAATGGAAACAATCTTGTAGACGGCACCTAAAGCCGGTTGGTCGTATGCTGTAATTAATTTTGTTCCAACTCCCCAAACATCAATTTTTGCACCTTGCATTTTCAAACTAAGGATAGTATCTTCATCTAAGTCATTGGATGCATAAATTTTGGCTTCTGTAAAACCAGCATCGTCTAATTGCTGTCTTACTTTTTTTGAAAGATATGCTAAATCTCCTGAATCAAGTCTTACACCAAGAAATTGAATGCTATCTCCTAATTCTTTTGCAACTTTAATAGCTGCAGGTACACCTGATCTTAAGGTATCATAAGTATCCACTAAGAATACACAATCTTTGTGTGTATTAGCGTATGCCATAAATGCTTTATAATCATTACCATAAGTTTGAACTAAAGCATGTGCATGGGTTCCTGAGACAGGTATTCCAAATAGTTTTCCAGCTCTAACATTACTTGTCGCATCTGCACCACCGATCACTGCAGCACGCGTTCCCCAAATAGCTGCATCCATTTCTTGTGCACGTCTTGTTCCAAATTCTAAGAGAGGTTCATCTTGAATAACAGACTTTATTCTAGCTGCTTTTGTGGCTATTAAAGTTTGAAAGTTAACTATATTCAAGATTGCTGTTTCGACAAGTTGACATTGTCCAAGTGGTCCTTCTACTTGAACAATTGGTTCATTAGCAAATACTAGGTCACCTTCTTTTGCAGACTTAATAGATAATTCCAATTTGAGATTTTTGAGATAATCTAAAAATTGGTCTTGATAGCCAAGTTCCTTTAAATAAGCAATATCAGACTCAGAAAACGTTAAATGTTGTAAATAGTCAACAATGCGCTGTAATCCTGCAAAAACAGCATAACCATTCTCAAATGGTGCCTTTCTAAAATAAACTTCAAATACAGCATGCTTACGATGAATATTTTGTTCAAAATAAACTTGCATCATATTAATTTGATATAAATCTGTATGAAGAGTTAAACTGTCATCAGGATACATATCACATCTCCTTTAAATTATTGTTAACATTATAACATAATTTTTCTCAATCGATTAGCTTGATTACTTTAAAAAAAACAGTATATAGTAATACTGTTTTTAATTCTTCATTCTATAATTACTATAAATTCCAAAGATAACAATCCAAATCGTTGCACCTATTGCTCCTAAATAGGTTGATTCTTGTAAAAATAATGAAACGTAAACAAATGCAAAGAATGCTAAAACAATTGGAGTCATAAATTTATAATTAGGCATCAAATAACCATCTGCCATAAAATCATTTGACTGACGATATTTCCAATGTGCTAACATCGTTAAGGCATAAATTGAAATGTAAACCCCTGATGATGAAGCTGTTACTAATGCAAAAGCATCTGATACACCTGGAATAAAATTAATAAAAGCCGAGATTCCTACCACTATTGCTGAAAAGATAATAGCTTTGCTTGGTACTCCTTGTCGTGACAATTTATTAATGTGAAGTGCTTTCGTGAAAGCATTTGGTGTCTCATGAGCCAACTGATATAAATGACGTCCAGTAGAAAAGAGTGTTGAGTTTAATGCAGACGCTGCTGATGTTAAAACAACAAAGTTAATTAGGGCTGCTGCCCATTTTATACCTACCAATTTGAAGACCATTACAAAAGGTGACTCATCAACTGGTAACTGTCTCCAAGGAAAAATAGTCATAATAGAAACTAAAGCACCAATATAAAAAATGACAATTCTTAAAGGAATTTCCTTGATCGCTTTTGGTAAAACTTTTCTTGGGTTAGCTGTTTCAGATGTCGTAATTCCGACAAATTCAATAGCCTGATAAGCAAAGAAAACCATTTGAAATGCCATAAAGAACTTTAATTTACCATTTGGGAAAAATTCAAAATGATGAAAAATATTCCCAAGGGAAACATGTCCAGCAGGGGTTTTAAAGTTTGTTAATAACATAAAGATAGCAGTAGCAATTAAAGCTAAAATCGCTACTATTTTTATCATGGCAAACCAAAATTCAGTTTCACCAAAAACTTTTACTGCAATTAAATTGACGGCACTTAAAATAATTAAAAAGACAATCTGAATGATCCAAGATGGCCATGTTGGGAACCAATATTGAACATAGGTTGCGACTGCTGTAATTTCAGCCATTCCAAGGAAAATCAAGGAAATCCAATAAGAAAA
The DNA here is from genome assembly GCF_000188055.2 of Streptococcus urinalis 2285-97. Lineage (NCBI taxonomy): Bacteria > Bacillati > Bacillota > Bacilli > Lactobacillales > Streptococcaceae > Streptococcus > Streptococcus urinalis. Next base: position 472,696 of record NZ_AEUZ02000001.1, on the reverse strand, counting down.
TCCTGCAAACAATCCCCAACCAGATCCAACATATTTTGTTATAAAATTAATAAAAGTATGTTGGTCAGGATCATAATAAAGCATTTCTCCAATAGCTCTCATCATCATATACATGAAAAAGCCAGTAATTAAATAGACTATTAAGATTGACGGTCCTGTTAATGCAATTGATCTACCGGCACCCAAAAATAGTCCGGTACCGATTGTTCCAGCAATAGCAATGAGTTGGACATGTCGATTCTGTAAACCACGAACCATCCCATTTTCTAATTCAGTTTGGTCCTTATTTTCATTTTCAGACATTATTTTCTCCATTCATTAAAATTCTATTTATTATATATCAATTTTCAATATCTGAATTTTCTAATAATTTTTTCTATTAGAAAAAGCTAGACGAACTCTAGATTTTCATTTATCAATTATTCTCAATGATATATTGGTAGACGCCTTGGCCAGCGATTGCACCATCACCAACTGCTGTCGTTATTTGACGTAGATGTTTTTGACGTACATCTCCTACTGCAAAAACACCAGGTATACTTGTTTTCATTTCATTATCAGTAATAACCCATCCTTCTTGATCGGTAATATCTAATTCTGAAACCATTTGTGAAAGTGGAAATGTCCCAACATAAATAAAGACACCGCCAAAAGCATGATTTGTTACTTCACCAGTCTTAACATTTTGAATATCAACTGAAGTTACTCTCATATCATTCCCTTTTATTTCACTGACGACTGAGTCCCAAATGAATTTTACTTTTTCATTATTAAAAGCTCTATTTTGTAAAATTTGTTGTGCTCGCAGTTGGTCACGTCTATGAACAATAGTCACAGAATTAGCAAACTGTGTTAGATAAACAGCTTCTTCAACAGCTGAATCACCACCACCAACAACTAAGAGATCTTGATTTCTAAAGAAAGCACCATCACAGACTGCACAATAAGAAACACCTCTGCTGTTATAGGTTTCTTCTCCAGGTGCTCCCAAAAGACGATTTTTAGATCCTGTCGCTAGAATGATTGTTTTAGCTTCATAAGATTCATCTTCTGTGACTACTCTTCTAATGTCCCCATCAACCTCAATTTTTTGGACAATTCCATATAGGTGTTCAACATTAAATTTTTCCAATGGTTCAAACATTTTCATGGATAGTTCTGGACCAGTTATTAAATCATAGCCGGGATAATTTTCAATATCTGAAGTATTATTCATTTGGCCACCTGGTGCACCTTGTTCAATGAGTCCTACTTTTAAATTTGATCTTGCTGCGTATAATGCAGCAGTCATGCCTGCAGGACCTGAACCAACTATTAAAGTATCGTACATGATTTCTCCTTAACTATTTCACGTTTTATGACCTAAGTACCAATAAAATAGCCATAAATGCAAAAGCCAATATTGGAATAGTCATTATCATAATCATCATTATATCATACAAAAAGGCTTGTCTTTCTTTTAGTGTCTTATCCTTTTTTTGACGGACACGATATAATAGCCAAAAAACACAAAAAAGAAACACTGAAACAAAAGATAACAATAATCCTTGTACATACAAACCAAATATTTCTATAAACATATTCTAACCATTATTCTATTAATTTATTCATTACATTCTGTCATAAAAAGTCTGGTAAAACCAGACTTCTTTATTATATCAAATCTAGAATGTTATAGAAATGATTTTGAATAACTCGCAAAAAATTCTTTCGTTCTTTCTTGCGTTGGATGGTTGAAAATTTGATCTGGTGTCCCAGATTCTAAAATATGACCCTTATCTAAAAAGAGAATTTTATCGGCAACTTCATATACAAATTTCATATCATGACTAACGAGGACCATTGTTTGACCTGACTTTGCAGCATTGGCAATTGTCTTTTCTACCTCACCTACAAGTTCTGGATCAAGAGCTGAAGTTGGTTCATCTAAAAGTAAGACATCTGGTTTCATAGCTAAAGCACGCGCAATAGCAACCCGTTGCTTTTGACCACCAGATAAATGTCTTGGATAGTGATTTTCACGGTTTGACAGGCCTACATTGGCCAGTTCCTCTTTTGCAATTTTAGTTGCTTCACTATCAGACATTTTTTTGACTATTTTTAAACCTTCTTTAACGTTATCTAATGCTGTACGACGTTCAAATAAATTGAATTGTTGAAAAACCATAGCTAGTTTCCGTCTTAACGTTAACATTTGATCATTTGTTATTGTTTTAAAATCAACCTTAAAATCATCAATCTCAATCGTCCCACTATCTGGTTCTTCTAAATAGTTCATACTCCGTAAAAGCGTTGATTTCCCAGCTCCAGAAGCACCCACTAAAGCAATAACTTCACCTTTATTAATATCGATATCAATATCATCTAGAACTTTTTGTCCTGAAAATGACTTTGTTAAATGAGAAATTTTGATCATCAGCGAATACCTCCTGCTACTTCATCCGTTATATTTTCTGGAGACTTGATTGCCATTTTATTTTCAATAAAACGACCTAATTGTTCAATGAGTATAGAAATGACCCAATAAATTAAAGCTACCGAAATATAACGTTCAAAATAACGGTAATCTGAACCACCTAAAATTTGAGCTTGCGCAAACATTTCAACAATACCAGCATTAAATGCTAATGACGTCCCCTTAGTTAAGCCAATAAGTGTATTAATAAGAGTTGGTGTAGCAACAACAGCTGCATTTGGAATAATAACACGACTATAGACTTGTTTTGAAGTCATCCCTAAACTTTTTGCAGCTTCTATTTCTCCAGAATTTACTGATAAAATTGCTGCTCTTATAGTTTCACTAGTATAAGCTGCCTCATTAAAAGCAAAAGCAGTAATTGCAAAAACAGAGGCTGGGATAGCATTGATATTCCAATCAAGTCCATATTGTTGTTTTAAAAACTTTAGAAACAAAGGAATACCATAATAGGTTAACATCAATTGAACCAATATAGGTGTTCCTCTTAAAAAGCTAACAAATACAGCTTGAATGGGATATAAGAATTTGACTTTATTGATTTTAACAATAGCAAACAAGAGTGCTAATACTAATCCAACTAGTGCACCAATAATGGTTAAGGTTAAGGTCGTTGGTAGATGTTTTAAAATACTTGGAATAGCATCAAAAACTGCTCGCCAACTAAACAGTCTTCCTTCAGGAATTAATGTTAGGAACTGATTATACAAACTAGCCCCAATTAGAATTGAATTTTGAATCATTATAGTTTCCTTCTCTTTTCTTTCTATTCTAATATTCTATCATTCTAGTTCACTTCTATAAATAAAACGAGTCTTGTCTTGTGATAGAAAAAACCTATCACATTGATAGGCATATCGTAAATGACTTAATTTTATTTTTACTTTTTAAAATATTTTTTTTGAAGTAATGCTAATTTTCCATTTCTTTGAAGTTTTAAAATACCTTTGTTGACAACTCTTTGAAGTTCTTTTCCTTCTTTTGTTTTTACAAAAAGAAGATATTCTTTTCCTTCTTTTTTATGACTTACCTTATCTTTTAAAATGGCTGTATATAGCTGAAAACCTTGGTCATCTATTGCTTGATTTAAAGAGATATTGTCATACATCAAAAAATCTATTTTTCCTTGCTCTAAGTCTTGAATCCTTTGTGTGAAAGGTGACGATGCTGATACGTATTTTATTTTAATTGGTTTTTCATTATCATGGTTTTTATTCCAGTTCTCTAAAACCTGAACATAATTACTACCAGCTACACCTTCTGTTGATTTTCCAGATAGATTTTTCAAATGTGTCGGAACACTTTTTTTCTTACTAGCAATTGCATAATGTGATTGTGAAATCGGCTTTGAAAAATAATATTTCTTTGCTCTATCACTGTTATAATTAAAGTCATTTGCTGCAATTTGATATCTTCCAGAGTCAATCCCTGTTAAAATAGAAGAAAATGCTGTTGTTTGAAATTCAAGTTGATAATCTTTTGAATTCTCGAAAATGGCTTTTAAGACATCAATATCATAACCTTTAAAAGAATCATTATCACGATATGTAAAAGGCTTGGTATCTGAATCTGTTGCTACAACAATCGTTTTTTTCTCATTTGCTGAAACAACATTCAAAATTGTTACCAAAAAAAATGTCACCAATGCTAAAAATAGTGACCCTAAAATTGTTTTTTTCATTAGTCATCCCCCTTATGATTATTCATTGTAACAAATGATTGTTTCATTGGGTAATACTAATAAATTATCACTTCACTAAAAAATAGTTATCAAAAAAGATGAGGCCACCCTCATCTTTTTAGTATGTTTGTTTTTTTGCTTTTCTTTCTGCACGACTTTTTGCTCGGTTGGCGGCACGTCTTTCTTTACGACGCTTTTCATCAACTTTCCACTGAATTTTCTTTTTATAACCAGGTTTAATTTTTTTCTTTTTCTTTTTAACCAAACCGATCATTTCAGTATCTAATTTTTCATATGATTTTTCACGTGTGAGTCTTCGATCTCGGTCATAAGTATCAATAAATTCCCCATTTTTTAATTGTTTAGGGATAAAATGAATGCCAAGCTTTTCAAGTTCTTTGATATCTGAGTCATCACTTGGTTGATAAAGCGTTATGGCTGTTCCGGATAACCCATTTCTACCTGTTCTTCCAACTCTATGAACAAAGAAGGACAAATCTTGTGGAATGGCATCATTGATGACATGACTAACACCTTCAATATCGATACCTCTAGCAGCTAAATCTGTGGCTACAATGTACTCAAAATCAAGTTTTTTCACTTGATTCATAATACGTTTACGCTCCCGTGGTGGTACACCTCCATGAATCTTAGCTACTTTTAAACCATTTGAAATTAAATAATGATGCAGTTCATCAGCTCTTTCTTTGGTATTAACAAAAATCATCGCTAAATAAGGTTGTAATTGTTGAACTACTTCTAGAATTTGAGCATTTTTATCGCGACCTTTAGTTGATAATAACCAATTATCTATTGTATCCGAAATAATAGTCTTTGTTTTAATTTGTTCAACGACTGGATTTGAGAGATACTTTTTTAAGAATGGTTGTAATTTTTGTGGAATGGTAGCTGAAAAAACTAACATTTGGACATCTTTGGGTAGACGAGATGCCATTTTATCAACAGTATCAAGAAATCCCATATCTAGTGTCATATCAGCTTCATCAACAACAAATGTGTTTGCTTTGTAAATTTCTAAATCACCTGATTTGACTAAATCATAAATGCGACCAGGTGTCCCGATTACAAGATGTGGCTGTGATGTTTTTAACTTCTCAATTTGACGAAGTTTGTCTGTACCACCTACATAATTAACAACCCTAATTTCTTCTTCAGAGTGATCAGCAATTTGTTTTGATGCCTGATAGATTTGTGTGGCTAATTCTCTACTTGGAGCAGTGATTAGTGCTTGAACATCTACAGAATTAGGATCTAATTTTTCAAAAATAGGTAACAAAAACGTATGAGTTTTTCCTGAGCCAGTTTTTGATTCTCCAACCAAATCTTTACCAGAACGAACTATCGGAATTAATTTTTGTTGCACCTCAGTTGGATTTTCGAAATGAATTTCATCAAGCGCCTTCTGAATATAGGATTTAAAATTAAAATCTTTGAATGACATAAGTACCTCGTTTTCTTTTTAATATTATAGCATGAACATCCTGTATGTAGCAATGACATAGGAAAAGCTGGGTTTCCCCCAGCTTTAAAGATTATTCCAGATTACCAAAAGTGTTAAAAGACTCATGATAGCACCAAGAGTCCATAAGAAAGCATCCACTTTCCATTCAGACCATTTTTTAGAGTTTCCTGAAAGACCACCTAATTCAAGATGATGATGAAAGGGTGTCATACGAAAAATTCGTCGTCCTTCACCATATTTACGCTTTGTATATTTAAAATAAGCTACTTGAAGCATAACGGAAGAAGTTTCTAAAACATAAACAAATCCAATAAACAAAAGTGTCCATTCCACACGTAAAACGATGGAAATAGCTGCTAACATTGCCCCTAAAGCAAGAGAGCCGACATCACCCATAAATACTTTTGCTGGTTTATGATTAAAGACAAAGAAACCAAGTAAGGCTCCAATTAAAATGACGATCATCAAGAGAACATCAAATTGATTTTTCATGTAGGCAATTAACCCATAGGCTACCAAGGAAATTGAGACAGAAATAGAGGCTAAACCATCAATACCATCTGTCAAATTAACTGCATTTGAAAAACCAACAACCCAAAATAAGACAAATAAGATATAGAAAATTCCTAAATGAATATTTAAGCCACCTATAGAAATAAAATCTGTTCCACTTGGTTTTAGATGTACAAAATAAAAGATAAGACCTGCAATAATCTGTAAAGACATTTTTTGCCAAGGAGTTAATCCTTCATTGACTTGCTTAAATATTTTAAGAAAGTCATCTAAAAATCCGATAATCCCGTAAATGACAACTACCGAAAGAATTCCGATAATTGCGCCAAGTGGTCCATGTTGCGGTAAAAAGAATGACGTCACAATAGTAACTAAAGTAAAGACTGTCAAAAATACAGTCCCTCCCATTGTAGGAGTACCTGCCTTGGCAAGATGTTGTTTGACATCCTCATGCATTTGCTGGCCACCAATCTTTTTTATCTGATAAAATCTGATAAAGTAGGGCATAGCCACAATGGTTAATGCAAAGGCAATGACACCTGCAATGATACTAATTAACATGTTATTCTCCTAAAGTTATGGTTATTTTTTTAATTTTTTTGATATTCTTACCTATTTTAACATTTTGTTTAACAACTTTTCCAGAACCAGCTCCCTTAAATGAAACAGATATTCCTGTCCACTCAGAGAATTTCTTAACATTGGCTTTTGTCCAGCCATACATATCTGGTAATTCTGTTAATTTATTTGTTAGCAATAAGACTTGTTGGTTTTCGTTTAAATTGGTTCCAACTTTCTGAGAAACTTTACTGACTTTACTTCCGCTACCTAAAATAACAGGATGCACAAGATTTTGTCTTAATTCTATTGCTGCTTTACTAATAGATTTATTAACAATATCTGGCAATTGATATTTTGTCTGCATGTTTTTTGAAACAGTAGCTGGAGCATTTAAAGTATCTTTCATCAAATAAGCTTCTTCAAGAACTGGATTCACCACATCTTGCCAGAACATTGCACTCCAGTGTTCTGGTTGTTGAACTGTAACATACATCATAAAATCAGGATTGTTAGAAGGTACCATAGCAACTACTGAATTTATTGTGTCCAAACTACCTGTCAAGTATCCACTACCATCAGGCGATGCAATTTGAGCTGTCCCAGATTTAACCGCTACTGACATGTTCCCAACTTGAATAATTGGCGTACCAGTTGAATCTACTAATGTTCCATATGTTGGATCAGTCCCAACAGTTACCATATAATTACGCGTTTGACTGGCTGCAGATTTTGAAACTGGCTTTCCAACGACTTCTTTTCTTGAAACTCTAGAAGTATTGGTATTTGGATCACTTATTTGGCTTATAAACTGTGGTTCCAGCATTTCACCATTATTTGAAACAGCTGAGAATGCTCTTAACATTTGTGCCTGAGTGACATCAATGGCTTGTCCAAAAGCTGACATGGCGGTTGAAACTTTATTTGAATCAGGAAGGCCTCCAGATGACTCATCTGCAACTCCAAAATAAGTTGGTGTTCCAAATTTAAAGAGTCTTAAATAATTCAACCACTTATCATTTCCCATTTTCTCTTCTAATTTTAGCATTCCAACATTACTGGAATATGCAAAACCTTGAGCAAACGACATAGTTTGTCCAGAAGAAATACCTTCATTGACACCCCAGTCATTAACAGTGACGTCTGCTATAGTATAACCATTTGCATTACTATAATATTCATTAGGGTTAAAAACATTATCATCTATTGCTGAAGACAAAGTCATTACTTTCATGGTCGAACCAGGTTCAAAATTATTTTGGAATAAGGCGGTACTCCAATTATAATTTTCTCCACCTAAACCTTGAAGCGTATCAGCGTTATAAGTTGGTCTTTGTGTTGTTGCAAGAATTTCTCCAGTTTTTGCATTAACTAATGTTGCACTAGCCAGTTTACCATTAGTTTTTGATTGAAAAACATCCATCTGAGTTTCAAGATAAGTTTGAATTGGTGCTGAAATAGTTGTATAAACATCTTTTCCATCAACAGCTTTTTTGACTGTCTTTCCAGTCCCTAATAAAGTATTACCATTCTTATCTTTTTCATAAGTTATGGTACCATCTTGACCAGATAAAATATTATCAAGAGAAGACTCTAAACCTGATTTACCAACTAAACTCTTTGTGCCATCATGGTTGTCAACAAGACTTGCCAATCCAATAAATTCTGAAGCAAATGTCCCATTTGGATACATTCTTCCTGGACTTGTATTAAAGGCGACTCCTTGGATACCAGCACTTTTCATTTCATTTTTTATAGTCGTCATTGTACTATAAGAAATACCTGAACCAGATGTCCCAAATGACACTTGAAACAGTTTTGTTTGTTTTAGTTGTTTTAATACTTCCTTCTTTTTGATTCCAAGATTTTTATTTAGGATTTCAGCAACTTTATCATACTGTGTAGGTTGCACATATAGTTTTTTACCATCAATTGATTTATAGGATTTATCGATAATGGCATAAACACTATATGTTGTCGAATCAACGGCAATAGCCGTACCATTTCGATCAAATATAGTCCCGCGTTTTGCTTGTACAGTCACAGTCTGCTGGTATGTTTTCTTTGCTCCCTGAGAAAGATTGACACCAAATTTTTTATCTGTTCCTATAATAATGACAAAATTGATCATAAAAATAAAAAATATGAATACTGTTAAAAGCATCATATTTTGGCCAACACGCTCACGGTTTTCTGGTGCTGATCTACGATCCCTTATGACATAATCTAGAAAACGATTCTTTATATTTTTCATCGATTACTCAACTTTCTGAATATTATCGTTTTGATTGCTTAAACCAGCATCTTGAGCAATCTTGACAATTCTATCACGTCGTGAGAGCTCATTAACTTCTTGTTTGGCATTATTTAATTTTGTTTCTTGTTGACTAATTTTACTATTGAGGTCTGAAATATCCTGTTGTACTTGTAAATTTCGACTTTGAATAAAGATAATACTAATAGCCATTGTAATGGCAGTAACAATAATGACACCATAAAAAGCTTTCTCTATTCTCGAGAAAGTTCTTATTCTTTTTTGCAGTGCATTTGAAACTGCTTGTGTACGTTTTTCATTACTCATATCATTATTTCCTAATTTTTTTAGCTACTCTAAGCTTTGCAGAATGAGCTCGATTATTGATTTCTAACTCTTCTTGACTTGGCAGGATTGGCTTTTTATTTACTAAAGCTAACTTTGGTTGCAAATCATCTGGTATAAAAGGTAATCCTTTTGGAACTTCTACTGTAGAAGTTTCTTTGAAAAGTTGTTTCGTCAAACGATCTTCCAAAGAGTGAAATGTAATCACGGAAATTCGTCCATCTACTGCTAACAATTCAATTGCTTCTTGAAGAGATTGATCTGCAGCACCAAGTTCGTCGTTCACTTCAATCCTAATTGCTTGGAATATTTGCTTCGCTGGATGCCCCTTTTTCTTTAATTCCTTGGCAGGTTTAGCTGACTTAATAATTTCTGACAACTCCGTGGTTGTCTCAATTGGTTTTTGACTCCGAGCTTTTTCGATTTTTCTTGCAATCTGTTTTGAAAACTTATCTTCACCATATTTATAAAAAATTTTCACTAGTTCATGATAACTATAGTCATTAACGACATGATATGCAGAAAATGATTGCTCTTGATTCATCCTCATATCAAGAGGTGCATCTTGTTTATAAGAAAACCCACGTTCTCTTTCATCTAACTGTGGACTAGATACACCAAGATCATACAGGATGCCATCAATCTCAGTCACACCATAAGCTTCTAAATTTGATTTTAAATGTCTAAAGTTATCTTTGATAAATGTTACTTGATTGTTATCAATATACTTTTTTAATTTTAATTTAGCATTATCAATTGCTTTTTGATCTTGATCAAAACAGTAAAGATGTCCATCTTTCCCTAATTTTGATAATAAATAAGAACTATGTCCAGCACCACCTAGAGTGGCATCAACATAAACGCCATTTGGTTTTATGTCAAGCATATCAACAGTTTCATTTAGTAGTACAGTTACATGGTGAAATTCTCTCATCATAACTTTAATTGTACCATAATTCAGTCATAATTTGAAAGCAAAAAAGAAGAGAAAACGACTCCATATCTCATATTTCCTCCTCTTTTAAAAAATTATTATTCTCTTATTTGTCCAGTTCCATTGATATAATATTTGGTACTTGTTAAGGCTTCTAAGCCCATTGGTCCTCGCGCGTGCATCTTTTGAGTTGAGATACCAATTTCAGCACCTAATCCAAATACAAAACCATCTGTAAATCTTGTTGAAGCATTTACATATACAGCAGCAGCATCGACTTGATTTTGAAATTGTTGTGCTGATTCAAGAGACTTTGTAATGATTGCTTCTGAATGATGTGTTGTGTAGGTATTTATCCAATTAATGGCCTGATCAACTGAGTTAACAACCTTAACTGACATGATATAATCTAAAAATTCCGTTCCAAAATCTTCTTGATTTGCAAGACTAGCATCAGTCATGATGTCGAATGCTTTTTCGTCAGCTCTAAATTCCACTGGGTGAACTTTAGTAATTTCATTTTCAAGATGTGGCAAAAATGTTTCAGCAATGCCTTCATGAACAACTAAACTTTCTGCTGAATTACAAACACTTGGTCTTTGAGTTTTTGCATTTATCACAATTTTTGTAGCCATATCTAAATCGGCACTTTCATCAACATATATGTGAACATTTCCAGTTCCTGTTTCAATAATGGGAACTTTTGATTTTTCTTTTACTGTTTGAATAAGTTTTGATCCTCCACGAGGAATTAAAACATCGATATAGTCACTTGCTTTCATTAATTCTTCAGCAAACTGATGAGAAGTGTCTTCTACAAGTTGAACTGCTAAGGGGGTAACTTGACTATCTGATAAACTCTTTTGAATGACTTTTACAAGTGCTTTATTCGAATGAATGGCATCTTTTCCACCACGTAAAATAATGGCATTGTTTGTCTTAAAAGCTAAAGAGAAAGCATCGACTGAAACATTTGGCCTGCTTTCAAAAATCATTGCGATAACGCCTAATGGAACTCTTTTTTGAATGATATCCAATCCATCTAGATTTGTGTATCCTTTGATGACTTGTCCAATCGGATCTTCTAACTTAGAGACTTGCTTAACAGCTTCAGCTATACTTTTTATCCTATTTTCTGTTAATCTAAGTCTATCAAGCATGACATCTGTAATACCATTTTCTTTTGCTGCCTCAAGATCTTTTTTATTTTCATAAAGTATCTCTGCACTTGATTTTAATAAGTCGCTAGCAACTTTTAATAACACTTTGTTTTTTTCTTGACTTGATAAAGCTAATAAAGCACTACTTGCTTTTTTTCCATTTTGCCCAAGCTCTTTAATACTTATCATTTTGATCTCCTATTTTTGTTCAATAAAATAAGTCCCAATTTTGTCACCATTCAATACTTTCAGAATGTCTCTAGGATTTTCACCATTCATCAAGATCATTTGAGATTTTTGATTAAAAATCATTTGAGCTGATTTTAATTTACTGAGCATACCACCAGTTCCAAAACGACTACCCGCACCTCCAGCAGAAGCTAAAATAGTATCTGTAATGTCATTAACTTCATTCAATAAAGTAGCATCATCATAGATGGTTGGATTTTTATCATAGAGTCCATCAATATCTGACAACATGATTAGCAAATCAGCTTTAATTATCTTGGCAACAACTGCAGATAATCTATCATTATCACCAAATTTAGTAGTGTGATCCATTTCTTCAACACTAACTGCATCATTCTCATTAACGATTGGTAAAATACCCATCTCAATCAAACTTTCAAAAGCATTAGTGACATTTAATAAACTTTCTGGAAATTCAACCACATCTCTCGTTAATAATATTTGAGATACAGTAGTTTGATAATGTAAAAAAATTTGAGAATATAAACTCATCATAGCAACTTGACCAACACTTGATACTGCTTGTTGGCTAGCTAATTCTCCTGGTCGTTTGTCGATTCCTAACAAATCAAGTCCAAACCCCATAGCACCTGAGGAGACTAGAACAACTTCTTTTTCTTTATTCATCAAACTCGAAATAACAAAAGCAAGTTGGTCAATTTTTTCTAAATTGATTTTTCCATTTGGTAGAACCAAAGAACTGGTTCCAATCTTTATCACAATTCGTTTTATGTCTTCAAAATCTCGTTTTACCATAGCCAAATTATAGCACAAAAAAGAAGAAGGCCATAGTCTTCTTCTTTTTTCGTTTCTCATATTATTCAAATTGACTCCAAAAATGCTTATTTAGGTATTTCTGAACAAAGAAAGTAAGAACACCGACAATCATAATCATTAAGATACTGACCAGACTAGGATTTATCATTGTTGAAATAATGACAAAAAGAAAAACTAAAATTCCCGCAAGAATTAAATTTCCAAACATTAATCCCATTGAAATCCATTGTGTGCTACCTCTTGTGTATAATTGATTAATATTCTGCCAATGCAAATTTAAAAGATAATAATCACGTCGATACATAAATTGACCTTCTATATAAGCGGCTATCGCGACACCAAGGCATGTAAATATCATAAGGATAAATTTATTTTTAGGATGAATAGGCCTAAGAAGAAATAAACCAAGATTGGAATACCAGCCTGTAAACTATAGAATACAAGAAATTTCTGCCTTATAAATCCTTTAAAATTCATGGGTAAGGTTTTTAAGAATAGATAATTTTCTCTTTCTAGGGATAGAGCAACTGAAAACAAAGATGTGGGTAGCGCAACCATCGTACCTAAAGATAAACCAACAATCATAAAAATACCAAAAGATTCCAGACCAACAGATGATAATGATAACCCTCCAGAAAGTGCCGGGCCAATAAAAATAAAGACAAAAATAAAGGGCATGATAAAGGAATTAATAATAACAGTAGCATTTTGTAATGTTGAAAGATGATGTTTTATCAATACATTTTGCTGTTTCTCAGATTTAAAAGTTCTTGTTTTAGTCATTTTCTTTGGTGACTTATCAGTGTAAAGCGTTTCTTGATAATAACGAGGTACCAATAGTTTAACAATATAATAGGAAAGGAACATAATAACAACTAAACCAAGCCAAAAATTTAGGAAACTAGAAAGTGAGAAAGGATTTATTATAACATCGTAAAAACCTCTAAAATAAGGAACTTTTAACTTATCTACAATTTGGTTTGGATGATTCATATTGGCTTGATTACTGAAATTTAAGTAAAAGATGACTCCCATTGCAGTAATCGTTGAAAATGTCATCATTAAGGTTGATATCAATTTTTTATGAGGACTTCTCTCTACGATTTTTCCTAAATAACTATTGACAACTGTTGAGGCAACAATCAAACTTATAAAAAGAATAGTGAAATTAATAATAGCTAACAAGAGAGATAAGGGATTTCCCAGAATTTTCCAATAGGCTATTACGAACAGTGAGAAAACTGGAGCCATAAAAACAGCTCCCATTCCAATGGCCGACAGTAACTTAGCCATATAGAGTTCCATTTGTTTTATAGGTAAATAAGCATAAAGCTTAAGATCATTACTATCATAAAAAATCGAATACATAGCTGAGAAAGTGTAAATCAAAGAAATAACATAAAATACAGCTATGTAAAATGAAAACATTCCTGGATAGGCTTTGTAATCAATCCCTAGAAACATAAACAAGTAAATAAATAGAAATAAAAGTATTGTTAAAGCTTGTTGTTTTAACATATTTTTATATGCAGATTTATTTTTGTTAGGATTTTTACTTTGTTTTTTTCTAAAAGCTGATAAGGTCTGAGGATTAGAATACAAAATATTAATTTTGAAAAGTTCCCATACGTTTTTCCAATTCATTAGCCTTCCTCCTCTTCTTTAGAGTTGCGTCCTGCTAAAGCAAGGTAAATTGATTCTAATGTTTGCTCTGGGTGTTTTTCTCTTAGCTCATCTAATGTACCAACAAATATTAATTCCCCTTTTTTTAAAATCCCAATACGATCACATAATTCTTCGGCTACAGATAAAACATGTGTTGAAAATAACACTGTTTTTCCCTCTTGTGCATGTTTTTTCATCATTTCTTTTAAGTCAAAGGATGCTTGTGGATCTAGACCTGTTAAGGGTTCATCTAATATCCATATATCTGGATTTGAAATTAAGGCACCAATAACAATAACTTTTTGTCTCATTCCATGTGAGAAACTTTAAATAGGATTATCAATTTCTTGATCGATATCAAAAAGTTCACTTAATTCTTTAATTCTACTTTCAGTTTGTTCATCTGATACCTCATAGAGGTTGGCTAAAAAATGCCAATATTCATTTGCAGTTAGATTTAAAAAGATATCAGGTGAATCAGGAACATAGCCTATCTTACGTTTGATCCTATCTCTATTTTCTTTTAATAAGTCATCATCAACAAAAACCTGACCACTGGTTGGATCAATAATAGATGTCAAAATACTAATAGTTGTCGTTTTTCCTGCTCCATTATGTCCAATTAGACCAAAAATTTCACCATCATTAATAGTTAGATTAAGATTTTTTAATGCATTTTTTTGACCATAACTTTTTTTAATTTCCTTAAATGTAATCATATTGTTCTCCTAACATCATGTATTAAACACTTTTTATGTCATGTTAACGTTTTCTAAAATAATTGTCAACAATATTATAATGTTATCATAAATTTAACAATGGTGAGAATTTAGTAATAAAAGGATCTTATTTTATCTTAAGATACTCTATTCAGATAATCCAAATACTATTTATTATCTATAATTCTCAAAGTACAAATGATTGACAACTCATTTTACTATGTTAAACTACCTATAGTTTGTCTTAAAAAGGAGTTTTTTCATGCCAACTGGTGTCATTATTAATTCATTTGCTATTATTTTTGGTGGTATTCTAGTGGCTCTCTTAGGACATCATTTATCTGACAATTATAAAGAAGAAATAAATCTTGTATTTGGTCTGTGTTCTATGGGGATGGGAATAACTTCCATTCAATTAATGACTAATATGCCAGCAGTTATTTTCGCTTTAGTTCTTGGCTCAAGCATTGGGATGGCTTTACACCTTGGTCGATGGATAAATGAAGGTGGCTTACTTATGCAAAAAGGGGTCTCTAAAGTTTTTCCAAATGAAGATCACAATCTAGCACACGAAGCTTATTTAGCTAATTTATTAACCGTTATTGTATTGTTTTGTGCCAGTGGTACTGGTATTTATGGTTTATTAGATGCTGGTATATCAGGAAATGCGACGATATTGATCTCAAAGTCTATTCTTGATTTTTTCACGGCAGCTATTTTTGCATGTCAGTTAGGATATGTTGTCTCCTTTGTTGCAATTCCACAATTTATTATTTTTGCAAGTTTATTTTATCTGTCTAAACTCATTATACCTCTGACAAGTCCAACTATGCTTGCTGATTTTAAAGCCTGTGGTGGTTTTTTAATGTTGGCAACAGGTTTTCGAATGATTAGATTAAAAAATTTTCCAATTGCCGAGATGATTCCTTCCATGGTCATCGTTATGCCTTTGTCTTGGATTTGGGTACATTTTATTATCCCACTCCTCCACTAAAAAAGTATCTAGTCATAAACTAGATACTTTTTCTTTTTATAAACTGTGATAAATAGCTTTGGCATTCTCAACCGTAAAGCCATATTCTTCAAAAATACGATTTCCTGGTGCTGATGCGCCCCATCTATCAATGGTCAATGTTCTACCACTTAAGCCAACATATTTTGCCCATCCAAAGCTTGATGCTGCTTCGATGGCCATACGTTTCGTAATATGAGACGGTAAGACACTCTCTTGATAAGCTGTTGATTGTGCATCAAAAAGATTTTGAGATGGCATTGAAACCACACGAACATGTGTTCCTTCCTCAGCCAAAGCAGCTTGTGTTGCCATAGCTAAAGCCACTTCTGAACCTGTCGCGATAAGAATCCCATCCAAGTCTCCTTTCGCCTCTGACAAGATGTAAGCTCCCTTACCAACACCTTCTTTAGCTAAAGCTTGTGTTCCTTCTAATACTGGAAGATTTTGGCGGGTTAAGACTAACATCGTTGGTTTAGTGGTTTCAGCTAAAGCTTGTTGCCATGCTGCATTCGTTTCATTACCATCTGCTGGGCGAATAACCGTTAAGTTTGGCATAGAACGAACAGAAGCCAAATGTTCGATTGGCTCATGCGTTGGACCATCTTCGCCGACAGCTATTGAGTCATGCGTCATCACATAAACAGTTGGTAAATTTTGTAGTGCTGCCATACGAACGGCTGGTAAAAGGTAATTTGAAAAGACAAAGAAAGTACCACCATAAACACGTAAGCCACCATGAAGGGCAATCCCATTCATCGCTGCTGCCATGGCAAATTCCCGTACACCAAACCAGATATTACGTCCTTCATAGTGACCCGGTTGGAAATCCGTCTCAGCTTTTACCATCGTATTATTTGACGCTGATAAATCTGCCGATCCTCCCCAAAATTGTGGAACTTGCGCAGAAATTTCTTGAATGGCTTGTTGGCTTGACACACGACTGGCTACGGCTGTGCCCAAATCATGTGCGGTTAATTCAACTTCAACTGCTTCATTGGCAAATGCTTTTTCATAAGTTGCCGCTAACTCTGGATAAGCTGCTTTATAAGCCGCAAACAAGTCTTGCCATTTAGCTTGAGCTGCTTCACCGCGTGCTTGAAGTCCTTCTTGGAAACGACTAGCAACTTCTTCTGGCACACTAAAGGCTTCATAATCCCAGCCATAGGCTTTCTTGGCATAAGCAATACCTTCTGCACCTAGTGGTGCACCATGAACCGCCGAAGTACCTTGTTTTTCCGCACCATAACCAATGATGGTCTTCACTTCAATAATACTTGGTTTTTGAGTTTCAGCTTGGGCTGCTTCAATGGCTTTGGCAATAGCGTCTAAATCATTGCCATCCTCTACTAAAAGATGTTGCCAACCATAGGCTTCAAAACGACCTTTAACATCTTCTGTGAAGGCCATACTGGTTGGACCATCGAGTGAGATATCATTTGAATCGTATAAGAGAATCAATTTCCCTAATTTCAAATGACCAGCAAGGCTGGCTGCTTCTTGACTGACACCTTCCATTAAGTCACCATCACCATTGATAGCATAGGTGAAATGATCGACAATTGGAAAATCAGGTTTATTATAAGTCGCTGCGAGATGAGCTTCTGCCATGGCTAAACCAACGGCATTGGCAATCCCTTGTCCGAGTGGGCCTGTTGTGGCTTCAACGCCATCAGTATGGTTCACTTCTGGGTGACCTGGTGTTTTTGAACCCCATTGACGGAATTGTTTTAAGTCCTCAATACTTAAATCATAACCAGCTAAGTGAAGCAAGCTATAAAGCATGGCACTACCATGCCCAGCTGATAAAACAAAGCGGTCGCGGTTACTCCATTGGCGACTGGTTTTGGGATTGATGGTCATGTAGTGGTTCCATAGCACATAGGCCATAGGAGCAGCTCCCATTGGTAAGCCTGGATGGCCTGAGTTGGCTGCTTGGATAGCATCCATGGATAAGGTACGGATGGTGTTTACAGCTAATTGATCTACACTATCAAATGTCATGTTCTTACCTTTCTGTTATAACAAGTAAAATTAAACGTTTTCTGTTTTCTATTGTAACATAAATTAACTTTTTTTTTACAGAATTCACAGTATGATTTCTGAATGAAAATCTTATCTTTAATTAATATAGAAAACCTAGCCCCAAAAACTAGGTTCTCTTATTATTTTTTGAAAGAAGCCCAATCATCCATAAAGGTCTTAATACCATTTGTTGTTAATGGGTGTTCGGTCATCTTTGAAAATAGGCTATCTGGAATAGTCGCAATGTGTGACCCTAATTTTGCCACTTCTTCTACGTGACTGCGACTTCTGATACTTGCGGAAATAATTTCTGATTGGTAACCATAGGTATCTATGATCTCACGTAAATCAGCTATCAATTGGTAAGGATCGGCACTAATATCTTCTAAACGACCTATAAATGGGCTGATATAAGTGGCTCCTGCTTTCATTGCCATCAAGCCTTGAGAAACACTGAAAATCAATGTGACATTGGTCTTAATCCCTTCTGATGATAATTGATGTGTGGCTTTTAGACCTTCTGTTGTCATTGGAATTTTAACAACAACATTTGGTGCCCATTTTGAAATAGTTCTTGCTTCTTCTACCATTTCTTCGGCTTTTAAGCCTGTTACTTCTGCACTGACTGGTCCATCTATGATTTGACAGATTTCTTTAATGACTTGTTCAAAGTCACGTCCTTCTCGTGCGATGATACTTGGGTTTGTGGTAACACCATCAACAACTCCTAATTGATTGATTTCCTTGATGGCATCAACATTGGCTGTGTCTAAGAAAAATTTCATTTTATGCTCCTTTGTTATAAAATAACTAAACTTTTAAATTTTAAAAAGTCTTTTCGAATAATATTATAGTAACCTCATTCAAAATTAAAAAGACCAAGTATTACACATGAAAGTGTTCAATTATAGACTAGCTAGGTATAGTTGATTTGTCTTTCCTGCTTTTGATTAACTTTTAACTTTTCAAATAGTTCTGTCACAAACATTTCAATTCTTACTAATTCTTGCATACTTGTTTCTTTGTTAACTTGAATAAAAGGCGTATGTCCATAAATATCACGTTTTTCAAAACTAATGATTCCATCATACTTTTTTTCAGTGCTAAACATTTGAAAATGGATATAGCGATTATTTTTGATAATGGATTCTAATTTTTTTTCAAGGATAAAGTAAGCAACGATGTCATCATCAAAATCAATAGCTATTTGAACTGTCTTAAAGCTTTTAGCCATTGAAAAAAGTAGTAATTCTAATAACTGACACCTTTGATATTTTACCGTATCATTATTCTGAAAATGGCCTTTTTCAGCAAGATGCAATAATCGACTCAATGTAATTGAAATAATCTCTTTATTTTTAGAGTTATCCACAAGTTTAATTGAATTTTCAAATTGATAATTGCTTAAAATAATTCCCTCAAAGAAAGTGAATTGACAAAAAAACTGACTTAACCCATAGATTAAAAGTTCACGATGATTATCTCCAACTAAATGAGTTTGGTCTATTAACCATAAACTTTCTGTTATATTATCAGCAATAATTCCTCCAAATCCCAAAATGTATTGAGTTGTCTGAATTGGAAGGACTGATTGGCTCATTAAAAAAGCAAACAAAGCATAAACTTCACTTTGGTCAAACTCAATAGCATATCGATTAAAATAATGAAGCAAAGCTCTTATTAACCTTTGATAAAAAACATTAATATCTAATGCTAGGAGTTCCTTTTCTTGAGGCCTATTTCGATGATTAAAGAAAAAAAGTCTTTTTTGACAGATATAAAACCATAAATTTAACTTTGATAATTTTGTTTCTGATAATTTTTCACCACAAAGTCTTTCAATCATCTCCTCAAATGAGGATTGATTCATCTCATTTCTCAATTGACGCTTTTCTGAAAAAGTCATGGTTAATTGAAATAACTCAAAATAAAAATATCGCCATTGTAACTCACTGCCAACCTGCTTACCCTTAGAAATTCCAATCTTAAATTCAGTTAAAAGCTTATTTAAATGAGCCAAATGTCTATTTAGTGTCGCCTCACTAACAAGTAATTCTTGTGATAATTCATAGATACTAAATTGTTTTTCACTAAAAAGTCGTATGATAATTTGGTAAGGAATAGAATCTTTTAAAAAGAATTTGACAATTTTTTGACAAGCCATCTGATTTTGATTTATTAAGAGTGCTTCTTCATTTTTTAGTTCAATCTGAATATCAAAATCTTCATTTTCAAAATCTGTATTTAAGCGATCAATGTATTTTAGTAAGGTTACTTTTGAAAGTTGTAATTCTTCTGTCAAATCTCTAATAGCATATGCTCCAAAATGATCTTGCATCAGATACAAAATCCGAAATTGACATCGTCTTTCTTTGTCCATCAATTTTTCAACTAACATAGACCATGCCTCTTTTCAAATAACTTAAGTGACGCTTTATGAAGGTAGTCGGCCATATCTGCATTCCCTTTTGAATAAATAAAATCTTGGAAAGCTAAATCTTGATCTGTTAAAGAATAACTTATTGCCTGTGACAATTGATTAGCAAGCATCAAATTAGTTTCCTTTGAAAGGATCTGAGCCCGCAAAAGTTTCCCTTCTTTCTTGCTTGCAATGAGTTTAAGGCAGAATATATTTCCTTTTTCTAGATTACGATAGACATAGCTAATTGTATCCTGGTATAAACTAGCTTCTTCTTCAGTTAATCCTATACTAGAACGATAAAAACCAAAATGATGACTTCCCATAACCTTAGTCGTTCTCAAGGGAGGTGTTTTAACTCCTAAAAAATGATAAGCAACTTTTTGACCAGTCCTAATGACATGATTAATTAATGGAGCATAATAATTTTCATCTAAACTAAACATTGGACAACTAACTAAATCTCCGATTGCATAAATAGTTGATTGACTAGTTTGCATGTTCTGATTGACCTTAATCGTCAAATCAGAATGTTTTTCACAAATACCATCCAATAAATGACTATTGGGTCTAAAATTAACAGCTAACAAAACGACATCTGCTTCTATGATTCTCTGTGATTTTGTAATGGCTCTAATCCCTGATTGACATTCTTTTATCTCTTCAACACGTTCATTTCTAATGAGAGTTACAGAAGTTTCAGCAATTGCTGCTTCTAAAGGATTAAGCATAGCGCTATCAAATTGTCTATAATCAAGCCTATCCATAGCTTCAACTAAGGTAACTTCTTTTTTTGAAGAGTTAAACTATATGCCATATCCAACCCAATCGGTCCTCCACCTACGATAAGAATTCGTTTTGCATCGGATAGATATTTCTTAGCTACTTGACTATTTTGATAGTATTTTGTGGTCACAACTTTTTTAAAATCCGTCCCTTTAATATATAAAGAATCCGCACTAGCCCCCATAGCACAAATCAAATAGTTATAATAAATAGTAAGAATCTCGCCATCATTTTTTCTGACGATAACACTTTTTTCTTCTGGTAAAATCTTTTCCGCAGTAGCTTCCAAAAAGTCATCTTTATCTAAGTAATCAGACTTTAAAGTTCCTATTGCTTGTTCCAAATCATCTAATTGATGACGATAATAATAATTTAAACCATTTGGTAAATAACAGATTTGACTATTCTTATCAACAATTAATAATTCACAGTTAGGTTCAATCTCTTTCAATTTACTAGCACATGAAAATCCAGCAAATGAAGCTCCTAATATTAAATACGTTGTTTTTAATTCTTTTTTCATCATAAAAATTATATCAATTTTCTTTTATTATTGAAAACGTTTAAATAAGGTCCAATTAATAATTGAACCTTATTAGAAGTAACCAAAATTGTAAGTATTAAGACATGATGTTAAATAGAATAACTGCCAATACAGCGCCAATAAATGGTCCAACAATTGGAATCCATGAATAAGACCAATCAGAATCACCTTTTTGCTTAATAGGTAATAAGGCGTGTAATAAACGGGGTCCAAAGTCACGTGCAGGATTAATGGCATAACCTGTTGTACCACCTAGTGAAAGTCCAATCCCAAAAACAAGTGCTCCTACACTAAGCGTACCAATGCCATCAGGCATATGGTATAGCCCAAATGATAAGATAACAATGACGAGGACAAAGGTTCCCAAAATTTCACTAATTAAGTTAGAA
This sequence comes from Streptococcus urinalis 2285-97, assembly GCF_000188055.2. Classification (NCBI taxonomy): domain Bacteria; kingdom Bacillati; phylum Bacillota; class Bacilli; order Lactobacillales; family Streptococcaceae; genus Streptococcus; species Streptococcus urinalis. Next base: position 450,707 of record NZ_AEUZ02000001.1, on the reverse strand, counting down.
GTTGTATTTCTAATAGCTGGACCTGTTGCAAAGGTTCCCAATATATCAGCAGGATTTTCAGCAGCATCATAATGTGGTTTAAATTGTAGGTAAACTAATAATGACCCCAACATTGCACCTAATACTTGTGCAATCATATAAAGAATTGCTGTACCCCATGAAATTGTCCCCTGTAATGCGAATGCCAAACTGACTGCTGGATTTAAATGTGCAGGTGAAATGTGTCCTGATGCAAAAACCGCTAATGCAACTGCTAAGCCCCATCCAGTCGCAATGACAATCCAACCGGCATCATGATTTTTTGTTTTAGGTAGAACAACCCCAGCTACTACGCCATTCCCAAGTAATACTAAAATGACTGTTCCAATAAATTCTCCGAAAATATCCATTATAATCTCCTAATCAGCTTTTTTTTAAGTGACACTAAATCATTATCACTCATTGTTTCGCGTAGTTCAGTCCGTTTCTTTTCCTTTTCGTCTTCTGTCCACTCTAAATGTTTAGCCATTTCATTGACCACAGGCTCGATAAGTTCTTCTAATTGGTCACGCATAAACAACATATGGTTAGTTCGACGTAACAAGAAGTCAGCTGGACTTAAAGCCATTTCATAATCCATTGCATAGTGTAATGATAGCGTTTCACAAAGACTCAAATCCTCAGCTGCAGAGATTTTTCTTGTTAAAGCATAAACTTTTGGTACATTTGATCCATATAAATTAGCTAGATATCTAGCGTCATCCATATCAAGTCCACTCAATGTCCCTAGTTGTGCATAAGCTTCAATTTCTGAATCAACATTTGCAGGATTAATTTCTCCACCTGAAACCGGATAGGTTTTGGAATTGATAAGTTTGAATGAACGTCCAAATTCTTCATTCAAGACCTTAATAACTGTCATTAAGGCACCTTCAGCCATCTTACGATAGTCTGTAATTTTTCCTCCAGCTAAGGTAAAAAGACCATTTTTATCACGTTCAAAGTTTGATCCTCTTGATACAGCAGAAGGGTCAAGTTCTTTTTCTGAAGTACTTGCTTCAACATGCTTGATTGCATCTTCAACATCTTCTCTTTGTTTTGTATGTGCTACATAAGCTTGAACTGTTTCGATGAGATTCTCAAAACTATCATCACTTAATTTACCACTGTTACCACCATTATAATCAGATGCACTATTACCTGAAAGTAGTGGCCTTAAACCAGCCCAACTGCTTTCAATATCATCAATCGTCAAATGTGCTTCTGGGAAACGACGGTTAACAATTTCTAATAAGTAATCAACATCTTCTTGTGTTACTGTTGGGTGTTTTAAATCACCATGGTAATCAGTATCAGTCGTTCCAAAATAAGTTTTATTTTCACGTGGTAACACGAAAACCATACGCCCGTCATTTAGTCCTGTATCAACATAAACAGGTTGTGAGACCTTAAGCTTTTGACGATCCACAACTAAATGGACACCTTTTGTTGGTCGTAATTGGTGAATTGCCTTTCCTTTATTTGAAAAATTACGAATATCATCACTCCAAGGACCAGTTGTATTAATAACAGTCCTTGCCTTGATTTCAATTTTTTGACCAGAAATCAAATCTTCTGCTAAAACACCTATAATTTTCCCAGTAGCATCAAAAAGAAAATCTTCAGCTTTAACATGACTTGCAATATAGGCACCATCACGATTGGCACGTTTGATGTTTTCGATAACTAAACGAGCATCATTATTTCTAAAATCAAGATAAACACCGCCACCTAGCAAATTCTTCTCTTGGAGATCTGGCTCACGTTTTAAGACCTCTTCTTTAGACAAGACTTTATTAGCAGCAGGAGTATTATTAACACCTGCTAGCAAGTCATAAAGATCCATAGCAACTTTGAGTCGGAACATACTAAATGTGCTACCAGATTCATCATAAACTGGTAATAACATAGGGTCTGGTTTTGGAATATGTGGTGCAATTTGTTGAACAACTGCTCTTTCCGAAACGGTATCAGAGACAACTTCAACATCAAATTGTTTCAGGTAGCGTAAACCACCATGGACTAATTTTGTTGAGCGACTACTTGTTCCTTCAGCAAAATCTTGCATTTCGATTAAGCCAGTATCAAGTCCACTTGCCGCTGCTTGTAATGCAACACCCGCACCTGTAATTCCTCCTCCAATAATAAGAAGATCAAGTGTACGATCTTGCATCTTTTGTAGATTTAATCGTCTTGTTTCTTTTGAAAATTCCATAATAAATCCCCTGTTCTAAGACTTCCCTAGTCTTCTTGGTCAATTTCAGCAAAGACTTGTGTTGCTTTAACTGCTTTTTTCCAACCTTTGTAAAGTTTTTCTTTACGCGCTTCATTCATGGTAGGTTGGAATAATTGACCAGTAGCATTTAACTCTTTTAATTGATCCATATCTTTCCAATAACCAACTGATAACCCTGCTAAAAAGGCTGCACCTAAAGCTGTTGTTTCTAAATTTTGTGCACGCGCTATTTCAATTCCCAAAATATCAGCCTGAAATTGCATCAATAAGTTATTCATGGCAGCTCCACCATCAACTCTAAGTTGTTGAATGTCAATTCCTGAGTCAATCTGCATAGTATCAATAACATCACGGACTTGATATGCAATTGATTGTAGCGTTGCCTTCACAAAGTCTTCTTTACTTGTTCCACGTGTTAAACCAAAGACAGAACCTCTGGCATTTGAATCCCAATAAGGGGCTCCAAGACCTGTAAAAGCAGGAACAACGTAAACTTCATCGTCACTGGTTGACTCTTTAGCTAATTGTTCAGATTCTCCGGAAGTTTCAATCATTTTAAGACCATCACGAAGCCATTGAATCGCACTACCTGCAATAAATATTGAGCCTTCTAAAGCATAATTTACTTTTCCATTAATACCGTATCCGATAGTTGTTAAAAGATTATTATGAGATAATTGAACTTCTTGCCCAGTATTCATAATAATGAATGAACCTGTCCCATAAGTATTTTTTACCATACCAGGTTCAAATGCTAACTGTCCAAATAAAGCTGCTTGTTGGTCACCAGCCATTCCAGAAATAGGTACCTCACCACCATAAAAATGGAAAGTTGCTGTTTTTCCGTAAACTTCTGAATTAGATTTTACATTAGGCAACATAACTTTAGGAATATTGAGTAATTTTAAAATATCATCATCCCATTTTAAATCGTTTATATTATATAGCATGGTTCTAGCGGCATTCGAATAATCAGTTACATGGACTGCACCATCAGTTAATTTCCAGACTAACCATGTATCAATTGTTCCAAAGAGGAGTTCTCCATTTTCAGCACGTTCTTGTGCTCCTGGGACATGATCCAAAATCCATCTAACTTTTGTTGCAGAAAAGTAAGCATCAATGACAAGACCTGTTTTTTCATGAATCATATCTGTATGACCATCTTGTTTTAATTGATCTGCTATTGGAGCTGTCTGCCTTGACTGCCAAACGATTGCATTATAGATTGGTTGACCTGTTTTTTTATCCCAAACTACAGTAGTTTCACGCTGATTGGTTATACCAATTGCTTCAATTTGACTTGGTTTAATACTTGACTCAATAAATGCCCCAGCAATAACAGATTGCACTGAATTCCAGATTTGATTAACATTATGTTCCACCCAGCCAGCTTGAGGAAAGATTTGGGGAAATTCTTTTTGACTACTACTAACTTTTTCACCTTTTTTATTAAAGATGATAGCTCTTGAACTTGTCGTTCCTTGGTCAATTGCCATAATGTACTTTTCTTCTGTCATACATCTCCTCCTATTTAAGTAAGCGTTTTCCTTTTGTGTTTCTATTATAACCAATTTTCTTATATTTTCCTTATCATAAATTTCAATACTTTTAAAAAAAGATGACAAGTTTAATCTTTTAAACTAAAAAAAGCTAGAGTACTCTAGCTTTTTTCAAGAATTTGGATCGTCCAATGAACGACCATGTATTCCTTTTTCTCTTTGAACTTGACGAAGTTTTTCAGGAGTTACGTCATTACCTTCTTCATCTACAACTTTAATGCCTTCAATATGATGACGAATTGAACGGCGATAGCCTTCAAGATATTCTTCACGAAGTTTTTCTTGTTCTATTTTTTCATCAGCCGTTAATCCTTCATTTTTTTTCTTTTTAGCAAGCTCATTTATACGAGCAATTTTTTCAGGCGTCATTCTGATCCCTCCATAACTTAGATAAATTTCAGATACCCTTATGAACAACGTTTCAGTACTTACCTAGACAATGACTGATTATTTGCTGTTAAGTTTGTTAAATGCTGCAATTGCTTTAGCTTTTTGTGTTAGTGCTGAAAGTATTGCCAAACGATTTGTTTTAATTTCAATATTATCTACCATAACCATCGTGTTATCAAAGAAAGCATTAATAATAGTTCTCAATTCAAATAGTTGATTTAGTTTTTCTTTAGCACTTCCTTTTAAAACAAGATTATCTGTTACATTTGCTAATTCTTCTTCGTAATGATTCTCAAACAAATCAGGATTAATTGGGGTGTTTTCCGATGCTTTTTCCCCTAGATTGAAGACACGTGATAATGATTCAACAGCTTCTTTATATTCTGGACTTTGTTTTGCAGCGACTAAAGCATCTGCAACTTCCAGCATTTCAGGAACAATAAATGTTGAACTATTGAGAACAGCTTCTTTAATATCTTTTGGAGTTTTCCCCATCATCTTATCCACACGTGCTTTGATAAAATCAATCACATCTTTCTTGTGGTCGTAGGTTAAGCTTGCAAACGTCAAGTCATAAGCATCATCAACTAACTTATCCATTGGAATATCCAAATCAAATTGATCTAAAATTCTTACAATACCTTGTGTGGCACGGCGTAATGCATATGGATCATTAGAACCTGAAGGAATCAGTTCAACTGAGAAAAATGAGAACAAGGTATCTAATTTATCTGCTAGCGCAAGAATGGCACCAACTTTTGTTTCAGGTAATTGACCATCAGCAGAATTAGGAAGGTAGTGTTCACGAATTGCAGTTGCTACAGCTTTATCTTCACCAGCTAATAAAGCATATTTTTCACCCATAATCCCTTGAAGTTCATCAAACTCTCCAACCATACCTGTTAACAAGTCAAATTTATAAATGTGAGCGGCACGATCAAGAGAATTTGTTTCTTCGGTACTTAGGTTGGCCTTTTTAGCCAAGTAATCTGCAATAACTTGTGTTCTTTCCATGTGTTCATATAAAGAGCCAATCTTTTCGTGGAAAGTTACTTGTTTTAATTTTTCAACTAATTCAGCAATATTTAATTTTTGATCTTCTCTCCAGAAAAATTCCCCGTCTTCGAGTCGAGCAACTAAAACTTTTTCGTTTCCTTTGACAACATTTTCTAGATGCTCTGCATTCCCATTTCTAACTGAAATAAAGTTAGGTTTTAAGTTTCCATTTAGATCACGAACGACGAAATAACGTTGATGATTCTTCATTGATGTGACAAGCACTTCTTCTGGTACATCAAGATACTTATCATCAAAACTGCCCATAAATGCTGTTGGGTATTCAACTAAGTTCAAAACTTCATTTAGTAAATCGTCATCAATTTCAACCTGAACTTGTTCTTTTGTTTCAATTTCTTTAATTTGTTGCACAATCAAATCTTGACGTTCTTTAGGATCAGCAATGACAAACACAGAACGCATGTCTTCTTCATAAGTTTCTGGACTCGTAATCTTGACTTCTTTTCCAAGGAACCGATGTCCACGACTTATTTGATTTGAATGAATATCTAAGAAATCTAAGTCTAATGCTTTTTCATCTAACAAAGCAACTAAAGTATGCACAGGTCGAATGTATTCAAAACTATTTTTTGCCCAATGCATTGTTACTGGGAACGTTAATGAAGCTAAAACGTCTGGTATCGCCTTAAGAACTTCTTCTACATCTTTTCCAATTTCATGTTTTGTTACATAAACATATTCTTCGCCTTTTAACTCGCGAAATTCAATATCATCGACCGTTAACCCTTTACCCCTGACAAATCCTTGTGCTGCTTTTGAAAAATTACCATCTTGATCAAGTGCAATTTTTTTAGACGGCCCTTTAAAATCTTCCGTTAAATCAGACTGTTTGTCTGACAAACCATTAACACGAACTGCTAATCGACGTGGAGTTGAAAATGTCTCAATAGTTTCATAAGATAAGCGATTTTCTTTTAAGAAGTCTGCCATTTTTTGACCAAGTTGATTTTCACTGGCTGTAACGACATAAGCTGGTAATTCTTCTATACCTAATTCAACTAATAAATTCTTTGTCATTATTCTGCATCCTCCTTAAGTAATTGTGCTCTTGTTTCTTCATCTAATAATGGAAATCCTAATTTTCGACGTTCTTCAACAAATGTCTTCGCAACTACACGGGCCAAATTACGAATACGAGCGATATAACCTGCACGTTCTGTTACAGAAACTGCACCCCTAGCATCTAATAAATTGAAGGTGTGTGAACATTTCAAGACATAGTCATATGCTGGGTGAACAAGTCCTTCTTCTAAAGCACGTTTTGCTTCTTGTTCAAATTTTTCAAAATTATCAAGTAGCATTTCTTGATTTGATACTTCAAAAGAATATTTTGAATGCTCATATTCGGGTTGTAGAAAAATTTCACCATATTTAACACCTGGCGCCCACTCAATATCATAAACAGAATCAACTTCTTGGATATAAGATGCTAAACGTTCTAAACCATAGGTTACTTCTGATGTCACTGGTGAAGTGGCTAAACCACCAACTTGTTGAAAATAGGTAAATTGTGTGATTTCCATCCCATCTAACCAAACTTCCCAGCCCAAGCCGGCAGATCCAGTTGATGGGTTTTCCCAGTTATCTTCTACAAAACGAATATCGTGTTCTAAAGGATCAATACCTAATTTTTCAAGTGATTCTAAGTAAAGTTCTTGAATATTACTTGGTGAGGGTTTCATCACAACCTGAAATTGATGATGTTGATAAAGTCTATTTGGATTTTCACCATAACGCCCATCATCAGGACGGCGTGAAGGCTCAACATAAGCGGCATTCCATGGTTCTGGACCAATAGCTCGTAAAAATGTATATGGGCTCATTGTTCCAGCACCTTTTTCATTATCATAGGCTTGCATAAGCATACAACCTTTATCATTCCAATATTGTTGAAGTGTAAGGATTATTTCTTGAAACGTTAATTTTTTTGACATCATCATTCTCCTTCTGACCTTATGGCAATTTGAGTTAACTAAATTGATAAAACAGTATAGGATAAAAGAAAAACCACATCTTTAACCTCCTATACCTTTTGGCATAGGGGCGTCAAAGACGCGGTTCCACCCTAATTTATTACTTCATTTTGATTTTACATTAGTTCATTAAAAAGTGCCAATACTTAAATTATTTTACTCATCTTTCACTAACATGAGCTCGCTCTAAAAATAGTTTTTTAAGTACCTCTTCTTATTGAGACAGTATAACAAAAAATAATAAAGCTGTCTACTATCTATTATAGTAGTCTTTATTTTAAATTAACGTTTAATACCATTTGGAATAATAATTGTCCTCAATAGACGATTTTCTTCTTTAATTCTCAAATAAATGGCAAAACAATAAAGAGGTAAAACAATGATAGCAGTATATTTAGCATGACATAGTAAAACTATTCCTACTAATTCAGGACCAATGTTTAAAAAATAATTTGGATGCTTTACAACTCTAAACAACCAGTGATCCACGTAAAGGTGATTATTAGCTAGCATTAATTTAACCGTCCAGATACTACCTAATAAACGCGTGACAGTGTGTAAAACAATCACAGAAAAAATCATAAGACACAAACCTAAAAGACTGATGTGAGTAAATGATGCTTTCTTAACAATAGCTTCGGTTAATGCCGAAAAATATAGAATTATGTGCAAAATAGTTATGGCTTTTGAGACACCTACTCCGTACTCTGTAGCACCGTTCATTCTTAGTGCTTTTTCATTCTTGATTGATAATTTTAAGTAGGCTAAACGGATAATAAACATGATAAGCATGCTACAAATAATAATTGACATTTTTATCTCCTATTGTATTTATATGATAGTACAATATTATAAAAAATAATTGGTTTTATGTCAAATCTTTTTGTCATCTTACTTTAATAAATTAAAAAAGACTAAATAAATAGTCTTTTTAGGCTTTCCAAACTTCCTCACCGTTCAAATAGGTTGATACTAATTCCAAGTCTTTATCTAAAACAATAAAGTCTGCGTCATAATTTTCTTTGATTTGCCCACAAACATCATCAATCCCAACTGATACAGCTGGTACATAGCTACTCATATGAATCGCTTGTTCTGGTGTTGCAATACCCCAAGAAACAACATTCTTTATCCCATCTTTTAATTTTAAAATTGAACCAGCAAGATTTCCACTATCTTTAAGACGAGCAGTCCCATTTTCTACAATAACTGGAAATTCACCTAGCATATAATCACCATCTGAAGAACCACCTGCACGCATGCAGTCAGTAATCATTGCGACACGGTCGTGACCTTTTTGGTGCATCAGTATTTCACACGCTACTGGTGATACATGATGACCATCACAGATAAGCTCTGCATAGGTATCTGGAATATTGTATACAGCACCAACCATTCCTGGTTCTCTGTGTGTAAGGCCTCTCATTCCATTATAAGCGTGCACCCAAACTGATGCCCCAGCCTCGGTAATTTCCTTTGCTTCATTATAAGTTCCATTAGAATGGCCTAGTGCCACTGTAACTCCTTGTTTTGTAACAGTTGAAACAAATTCAGCAACATTTTCTCTTTCTGGTGCTAAGGCAATTTTAGTTATTAGTCCATTGGCAGCTTTTTGCCATTTTTCAAATTCTACCAAACTAGGATTTTTCATATAGATTGGATTTTGGGCACCTTTATACTCTTCAGTAAAGTAAGGTCCTTCGAAGTAAATACCACGAATTTTTGCGCCTTTTTCACTACCAGCAACAGAAGCGACTGTAGCCGAAACAGCTTCGAGTCTTTCAGACGATGAGGTTAAAGTTGTTGGTAAGAATGATGTGACACCTGTAGACAGCAAGCCTTCACTCATTGTATGAATCCCATCAGCTGAATTATCCATAACATCAGCACCACCAAAACCATGAATATGAGTGTCAACTAATCCAGGAGCAATTTGAAAACCACTATAATCAATAATAACTCCTTCAGAAGGTTTTTCTTTAGTCCATTGGCCAAATTTACCATCAACTATTTCTAAGTAACCCCCTTCTTTTACACCTTCAAGGTAATAAAAACGATCTGCATGTATATATTTTGTCATTTTATTTCCTCCACTATTGTCATTATACGCCTTATTTTTTCATTTGTAAATGGTATATACCACTTTAGATAAAAAATAAATTAGCGATAAAAATCACCAATTTAAATTTGAGAGAGAGTAACTTTTTCGGCTAAATTTAAAGCATGGTCAGTAATTCTAGTGTAGTGTGACATGATATCAATAAAGCTAATTCCAGCTTGAGCACTACACTGACCATTGTTTAACCTTGAAATATGTGTTTTCCGTAATTTTCGTTCTAAATGTTTGACCTTTTTATGACGAATAATAATATCATTAGCAAGGCTAACATCTTCGTCTACAATAGCTTTTATGGCATCTAATACAATTTGATGAGTTAGCTGATACATCATTTCCATCTCTTCTTGATCTATATCAGAAAAACCCACTTTTTTCTTTATCATATTATGAATTAATTGACCCAATGCATCAGCATGATCTCCAATTCTTTCTAAATCCCTAGTTGCATCTAAAACACCAGCTAATAGTTCATTTTCTCTAGGACTTAAACTTTCATTTGAAATATTAACAAGATAAGAAGTCAAAGCTTCATCTATATTATCTACTGTTGCTTCAAAAGTTGCAATCTTCTTAGCATACCTTATATCTTTGTGATTAATATAATAGTAGGATGCTTCAAAAGCTTGTATTGCATACGATGCTAATTGTATTAATTCTTTTTTGGCATTTCCTAAAGCAATTGAAGGTGCTTGTGTGATTAAAAGGGGATCCAGAAAAATAGTATGGTACTTTGGAGTCTTATCTTGACCTGGAATTATTTTCTCAACACAAAGTGCTAATGCTCCAATAAACGGGAACAATAAAATTGTATTTGCAATATTAAAGAGACCATGTGCAAAAGCAATCGTCATCTCTGGAGTTAAGGTTAAATGAAATTCCAACCAGTCAATTAGACTTGTATAGGGTACTAAAAACACCATAAAAATAATTGTGCCAATAACATTGAAAAGAACATGTGCTGCAGCAACTCTTTTGGCTGAAGCTGTTGCTCCAATAGCAGCTAACACTGCTGTAATACAGGTCCCAATATTACTACCAAGTAGTATGGGAATAGAACCTTGTAAATCTAATAAGTGACTCGAAAATAAACCTTGAATAATACCTATGATAGCTGCAGAAGATTGGATCAGCATGGTTAAACCAGTTCCGATAAAGATACCTTGAAAAGGTTTTCCACCCAAGGTTGCTAAGTAAGTTTGAAAGACTTCGACAGATTTTAAAGGCTCCATCGCATCTCCCATAATGTTTAAGGAGAAAAAAATCCCCCCAATTCCAAAGATAACACGGCCGATTTGATTTAACTTACGGTTTTTTGTAAAACAAAGAAAGAGTGCACTAACAAATAGCATTGGTAAGGCATAATCACCTAACTTAAAACCAATTAAAAATGATGTCACTGTTGTCCCAATGTTGGCACCCATAACAATACCTATAGCCTGCCTAAGTGTTAATAAACCTGCTGAGACTAATCCTACAGTAATAACAGTCACACCAGAACTTGATTGAATTAATGCAGACATAGCAAGACCCACTAAAATGCCTAATAATGGATTACTAGTGTATTTATCAATGTAATACCTTAACTTATCACCCGCCGCCTGCTGTAAGCCATCACCCATATATTTGATACTAAATAAAAATAGACCTAAACCTCCTAAAAAATAAAAGATGACTTCTTGCCAATTAATAGACACTTTAATTTCCTCAACTTATTATAATTTTGTCATAAAATGATATTATTATTTTAAATGATATACTCATTTATGACAAGTTGTTTTTAATTTTTATCATCTTTTTATTATTTTTATTGGGTAAAATAATAAATGCAGTTGTTTCAAAAGTACTATTTTCAATTTTTAAAATAAAAGCTATAATAGTAATGAGTTATGAAAGGGAGTTACTATGAAACAGAAAAAAAATGAAACCATCTATTTAATGTTAAGTATTATTTTAATAGCCGTTGGAGGTATGGTTTACCTTTTATATGGAACGGAATCATCAAGTACTTCTGTAACAACTTCAAGTTCAAATGCTGTGACCAAAAATCAATCAACAAAAGAGGCAGAAAAACTAATTAAAGAATTAGAAGCAAACCCAAGTAAAGAATTACTGGAAAAAGCTCAAGCCGCATTGGATAAAGTTGATAATCCTAAAAAAGATAGCCTTCAAAAAAGAATTACAGCCATCTCCGAATTTATCAAGGCACAAGAATTAGTGTCTGCTGTTGAGACCAATCCAACACAAGGAAACTTAGATACTGCTAAAGAAGCTGTTAATCAGTTAGCAGACGGTGATAGAAAAACCAAGCTTCAAAAACGTTTAGATGCAATCGTTATTCCAAGCACTAATGCTTCAGTTGACCAATCAGAAGATATTTCTGTTCCAGAAAGCAGTGCTGTAGAAGACAATAACACGGCTGATAATAGTCAAGCAACAGCTGGTAATTCACAAAGCACACCAACCATTCAAAATCAACAGCCAACAACACCCTCAGTTACTATTCCAAATACATCTACACCTCAAACCCCTACACCAAGTGAATCTCAAACGACACCTTCAGCATCAAGTAATGAACAACCCAATCCAAATACTGATTCGTAATCTGCTACAGAAACAAATCCATAAAAAAAAGAGCGACTGCTCTTTTTTTATATTTCATATCCCATTAGGATTCCTTCTTTTTCAGCATAAAAACTACATAAGCCAGAGAGGTCTTGTCTAATGATTTCAGCATTTGGAAACAGAGGTTTTATCAATTCTTCTAACTGCTGACAAATTTTTTCATTTTTTTGGTTCCCAATAAACACTTTTCCACCTTTGTAGCCAGATTTTAACATTTCTTCATAGGTTGCTTTGACTGCCTTTTTTTGGCCCCTTGCTTTCTGCAAAAGTTCCAAAGTTCCTTCCGAGCTAGCTTGTCCTACCATTCTGATGTTTAATAAACCAACTACCTTACCAACTAGTTTACTGAGTCGACCATTTTTCACTAAATTATCCACTTTGGCAAGAACAAAAATGAGTTTTGTCTTTTCTTGATAAGCCTTAATTTTCTCTACCACTTCTTCAAATATGAGACCTTCAGCTATGAGATTCTCTAATTTCATGGCTAGTAAATCCATTTCACCTCCAGCTGAAAGACTGTCAATTATATGAATTTGGGTATCTGGACGCTCTTCTAAATATAAATTTTTCGCAAGACTAGCGCTATTATAACTTCCGGATAAATTACTCGTAATAGTGATGACAATAATCTTATCATAGCCACGATAAGCATTAAGAAAAGCATCTGGACTTGGACAGCTAGATTTTGTCGGTAAATCATTGGCATACATTGAATTCATCATATCTTCAATATCCAAACCATAGTCATCAACATAAACTGAATTTCCAACTTGCAATGTTAAAGGGACTCTTTCAAAGTGTAAATGTGGAACATTTTGTGTCAAAGCTTTTAAATCACAACCTGAATCAACAACAATTTTCCATGTCATATTCTTTTTCCTCGTCTTCTATTCTCAAAAATAATTTGACAAACAAACTATTTTCACTTAAAATTATATCATTAATAGACAGATATTACTGTATTGTCTAATCTGATGTCACAAAAGAGGAGAATTTGTCATGCCTGAAAAAGTTATATCTGAAAAGTCATTAGACAACCTCACTAAGGCCAATAAAATATCTCGACAACTAACATGTGAAGCTATTGAGACTTCTTTACTATTGCTTCTAAAAGAAAAAACTTTTGATGCTATTTCAATTTCAGAATTAGTTCGTAAAGCTGGTGTTTCAAGAAATGCTTTTTACAGAAATTACTCATCAAAATTAAGTATTTTAGAAAGCATCATCAAATCAGTCATTAGAAGACTTTTTAAACAACTCAAAACCTTTGATTTAAAAACACAGCACGATCAAGTTTGGCTTTTTTTATTTCAGGAAGCTAAAAAAGAGGCTAGTCTCTTAAAAATCATTACTGAGCAACATCTACAGCCAGTCTTAATTTCTTTAGTTGCCAAACGACTTAAAGCATACCAAAGATTAAGTCAACACGTCATTTCTAAATACAAAAGTTCATTTTGGAGCAATGCTGTCGTTTCTGTTTTGTCAAATTGGATTTCTGATGATATGGTCATTCCAGCTGAAGAAATGGCAAATTTAGGATTGCCATTATTAACCTAAAAAAACTCTAGTTTACTAGAGTTTTTTTTAGTTATTTAAAACGTACTTATAGATGGCCTCTCCAACACCAGCTTGATCATTATCAAGTGTGATGACGTCACAGTTATCTTTTACCTTTTGACTTGCATTTCCCATTGCTACACTTAAACCTGCAAATTGCAACATTTCTAAATCATTTGCAGCATCACCTAATGCCATAATTTCTTCTGGATCAATACCTAGTACAACTGCTAATTCTCTTAGTCCAGTAGCTTTGGTCACATCTTTTGGCATCACTTCATAGATATGTTTTTGACTACGAACTGGACTATAGGCATTTCTTAATTCTGGACCATATTGTTTTTCAAAAACATCTAAAGCTTCTTCTGGCCCCATATACATTGCTTGAAAAAGAATTTCTTGTGATGCTTCAATAGCCTCAATACTTGCAGCTTGACATGTTGTAAAAACAGATTTTGCATCATCAGATACAAGCTTAGAGACTCTTTCAGATACTGAAAAATAAGTATTTTCACCAGTTACCGTTAATTCTATTTCTGGAAAAGAAAGAGTCAGGCTTTGAAGTGCTTCTATCTGGCGTGGCGTTAATTGGTGATAAGCAACAAGCTCCCAATTTTTAGTACTATAAGTGGAACAGCCATTATTTAAAATAACATATTCTTCATTTTGTAATCCTAATCCTAGTTGTTCAAAGAATGGTTTTGTTCCTGATTTTGGTCTACCAGTACAAAGAACAATTTTGACACCAGCTTCTACAGCTGCTTTAATAGCTTCACTATTTTTTTTAGGAATTTTTTTCTCAGAATTTAATAATGTTCCATCCAAATCGATTGCAATGAGTTTAATCATGTGTTCTCCTTATCTTGTTTCCAATTAATTTTAGGCAAATGCCACTTTTTCTTATTACCTATCATCCGAAGAGCCGTTAAAACTACTACCAATACATAGTATTCGATGTCCGTTGTCGCTATTTTAAAGAAAAGTACTAAACCAGCAATAATCGACCATCCAGCATAAACTTCACTTCGTAAAACATTTGGTTTTCGACCTGCCAAAACATCTCTTACGACACCACCACCAGCACCTGTTAAAACAGCAGCAACAATAACTGCACTAAGAGGCTGTTCTAATCTAACCGCATGAAGAGCTCCTTGAACACTAAAGGCTGCTAAACCAATAGCATCAGTTAAGACTTCTGCTCTGACCCAACCTTTTGCAACAACTTTCGGGAATAACATAATAATAATCATTGCACCTAAGGCAAAATGAAACTCTGGACCTTGTCCCCATAATGCATTTATAGGAAGACCAATTAGAACGTTTCTAATAGCACCACCACCAAAAGCTGTGACAAATCCTAAAACAAATATACCTAAGATATCAAATTCTTCTTCCATTGCTACAATAGCACCTGAAAGTGCAAAAGCAATTGTGCCAATGATACTGAGAATATCCCAAACATTAATGGCCATTTTCCCCTCCAACTCTTCTTCTAATACTAGTTTATCACGAAAAAATGATGTGTAAAGTATATTGATAATAACTTTAGTGTTGTTTTATTGATACAATATTTACACAATGACTTATTTTTAGTATGATTAATTCATTATTTTATTAAAGAAAGGTTACAATAATGAAGAAATTATTATTAACATCTGCAGTAACTCTTTTAACTGCAACCACTTTTGCAACAGCTACACAGGTAAGTGCTAAACAAACTGACAGTTTTAAAGTAAGATACGAAAAATGGAAGAAAGAACAAGCTGATAAAAGAAATGCTGAAAAAACCAGTCGTCAAGCATTTGCCCAATAAGAAGAAAAAAGCAAAGTAACAAGTGATATTGAGAGTAACAAACAATTAGATGACGTCTATGCTAAGGCTGTATCTGAAATTCAAAATATGAAAGACGGCAAGTATGGTGGACTATCAGATTCACAAGTAGATTCCTATCTCAAAAAGTTAAGTGATTATAAAGAAGGATATTACACATTTGGATCCATTGAACGTATTCTAAATGAAGCGAAAGCAACTCATGACCGTCAATGGGGAAACCACCGGTTTGCAATTCCAAATAGTCAACGTTAATAAAAAAAGTAGCTAAAAGAGTTAGCTACTTTTTAAGCTTGAAGATGATGATGACATTGACATTGCCCTGGTAAGCAATGACAAACGACTGTGTCTACAGCTTCTTTTTTATCTAATAACTGTTTTAACTGTTCAATATTACTTTTAGTCATCGGCGTTTCTGAGATTAATTTTGCAATGTATTTACTATGATTAGTCACACAGATTTTAGAAAACACATTATCTATTTCTTCTTCTTGAAATTGATCTTGATTTATCTCAGCGGTATAAAGAAATGCTCTACCTTGTCTGTGACTTGATATAGCCTGTTTTTCAACAAGTCTTAAAATCAATGTTTTAATCGTTGAATCACTCCAAGCAAACTTTTTTTGAAGAATTTCAATAATTTCTGAACTTTTGATATCTTTTTTTGCCCAAATAACACGCATAACTTCCCATTCAGATGCGGAAATTGTCATTTAATCACTTCCTTTTGAATCTACATTTGTAAATATATAATATCAAATTTTCTAGATTTTTTGAATTAATTAAACTAAATTACCTTGACAATTTTTTCTTATTTAGTATTATTGTATTATATCAGTAATATGAAAGGACTTTTATGTTATCCATTAAGAAAAAATGTTTACTATTTTTGACTGTTCTTGTTCTTATGTCTCTTGGTCAAACCACTTATGCCAGTTCTAGATCATGGAAAAGCTGGCTTATTGAACAGTACTTCTGGTTAAAAGGTGATAAGAGCTATTACAAACCACAAGATGATGTTGACTTTAAGAAATACCTTGATGAATCTCAAGCGGAAACTGACAAAGGTTATAGCCTAACTAATAATGATGTCTATGGTCAACTAAAGAGTGAATCACTTGAAGGAATGCAAGTATATAGTTGGAATGACCATCACAATCCCAAACAAAAGACAATTTTTTACCTGCATGGTGGTTCTTATTTAAATAATCCTACTTCATACCATATCAGCATGTTAAAAGAACTGTCTCAAACATTAGATGCAAAAATTGTGTTTCCTATTTATCCAAAGACACCTAGAAACACTTACTATACCGTTATGCCTAAGGTAGTCAATGTCTACCGTCATTTCCATCAACAAAATCAGGAAAATTTCTTTTTAATGGGAGATTCAGCTGGTGGTGGATTGGCTTTGGGTTTGGGACACGCTTTAAATTATGAAGCAAAACCCTACACTTTGCTTCAACCAAAACGAATAATCCTGCTTTCGCCTTGGCTTGATGTCACCATGTCACACCCAGAAATAAAAGATTATGAAAAAACGGATCCTATCTTATCTGCTTGGGGTTTAAAACGCGTCGGTGAATATTGGGCAAGAAGTAAAGATTTAATGACACATGAATATGTTAGTCCCAAAAATGGAAGAACTGATCATTTAGCACCGATCTCTCTCTTTACAGGGACTAGAGAAATTTTTTATCCTGATATCCGTGATTATGCTAAACTGTTAAAAGAAAGAAATCATGATGTCACTTACTACGAAAAAGCAGGAATGAATCATGTTTATCCAATTTATCCAATTTCTGAAGCAAATGAAGCAAAAGAACAGATTAGACAAGAGATTATCAAATCAAGTACTTAAAAAAAGAGCCAACTGGCTCTTTTTTAATCTTTATCCAAATCGCGCAACATTTGATCAATTTTATTACCATATTCAATCGAATTATCTTTTTCAAATGTTAAATCTGGAATTTTATACATTTTTAGGTTTTTACCAAGTTCTCGTTTAATGGTTCCAGTTGCTTTTTCTAAGCCTGTTTGTGCTTTTTGATTATCTGAGGCTAACTCACTCATAATAGTGTAATATACTTTAGCAGCAGATAAATCACCAAGCATCTGAACATCAGTTATGGTAATTCCTTGGACTCGTGGATCACGTACTTTCTTTTGAAGGATTTCATTGACCTCACGTTTAATCTCCATACCAACACGATCAACGCGATGATTTGCCATGATTGGCCTCCTCAATTTTTATTTGATTAGGAAGTGATTATTTGCGTTTGATTTCTTCCATAATGTAAGCTTCAATATTGTCATCTACTTGAAGGTCATTAAATTTATCAATCATCAAACCACCTTCTTGTGCATTTCCGACTTCTTTGACATCGTCTTTATAATGCTTCAAGCTGACTAACTGACCATCAAAGATAACAACGCCATCACGAATCACACGAACACTTGAATCACGTGTTACTTTACCATTAAGAACCATAAATCCACCAATTGTACCAACTTTAGATACTTTAAAGGTTTCACGGATAACCGCTTCACCAAGAATTTTTTCTTCAAATTCTGGATCAAGTTTACCTTTCATAGCTTCTTCAACTTCTTCAATGACCTTGTAAATAATACTGTGTAAGCGAATTTCAACTTCATCACTTTCTGCTTGCTGACGCGCTTGAGGTGTCGGACGAACATTAAAACCAATAATAACAGCATTTGAAGCTTCGGCTAGTGTAACATCTGACTCATTAATCGCACCCACTGCAGAGTGGACAACATTTACACGAACACCTTCAACATCAATCTTAAGTAATGATGCTGCTAAGGCTTCAACAGAACCTTGAACATCTGCTTTGATGATTACATTAACTGTTTTAACTTCACCAGCTTTAAGGGTATCAAATAGATTTTCTAAGCTGACACGTTGTGTGTTTTGACGTTGTTTAAGAAGGGCACGTTTAGCACGTTCCTCACCTGCTGCACGCGCTGCTTTCTCATCTTCATAAACCGCAAAATGATCTCCTGCCATTGGTGTTTCATTTAAACCTGTAATTGATACTGGTGTAGATGGTTCAGCAGATTTGACACGACGACCCAAGTCATTTGTCATGGCACGAACACGACCAAATGTATTTCCGACGACTATTGGATCTTGAACGTGTAAAGTACCTTGTTGTACAAGGAGTGTTGCGACGGCACCTTTTCCTTTATCAAGGCGAGCTTCAATAACAGTACCAATAGCTCTTACTTGTGGATCAGCTTTTAATTCTTCCATTTCAGCAACAAGGAGAACAGTTTCTAGTAATTCTTGGATATTCTTACCAAATTTAGCAGAAATTTCAACAAATTCGCTATCACCGCCCCATGCTGTTGAGATGATACCGTGCTCTGCTAATTCACCAATAACACGTTCTGGATTGGCACCTGGTTTATCAATCTTATTGATAGCAACAATAATAGGAACCCCAGCAGCTTTTGAATGATTAATTGCTTCAACTGTTTGTGGCATAACACCATCATCAGCGGCAACAATTAAGATTGTAATGTCTGTAACTGAAGCGCCACGTGCACGCATACTTGTAAAGGCAGCATGTCCTGGAGTATCTAGGAAAGTGATTTTTTTTCCAGCTTCAACAATTTGGTAAGCACCAATATGTTGTGTAATACCTCCTGCTTCACCAGTTGCAACTCGTGAGTTTCTTAAGGTATCAAGTAATGTTGTTTTACCATGGTCAACGTGTCCCATGATTGTAACAACAGGTGCTCTTTCAACTAAGTTTTCAGCTTGTAGATAGTCATCAGCTTCAAAGAAACGTTCAATATCAGCATTATCAACTTCAACTTTAGCATGAGCCTCAATACCATAATCTACCATTAACAATTCAATTGTATCACCATCTAGTGATTGGTTTTGAGTTGCCATAACTCCCATCATAAAGAGTTTTTTAACAATTTCTGCAGGTTCACGTTTGATACGTTTTGCAATTTCTGCAACCGTCATTCCTTCAGTATACTCAAATTCTTTTGGTAATTCATGGAATTTACGCTCCGTTACTGGTTTTGGAGTATTGTTATTATTCCGGTTGTTTTTACCTTTTTTGTTTTTCTTATTGTTGTTCCAGTTACTATTTCTTTGATTTCTCACTTGGTTTTGATTATTCCAGCTTTTCTTATTTTTAGTTTGTTTTGGTCCATCTTCATTTTCATGACTAAAATCACGTGATTTTTCTGGACGATTTTGTTTTTTACGTCTTGTATCAGTAACTTGTTTGGCAACTGATTCAGGCGCAACAGTATTTTGAACTTTGGATTCTGAAGCTTTTTGCTTTCTAACCGCTTCTTGCTTTTTAGCGTTTTCTCGTTCAATTCGCGCATTTTCTTGAGCTTTTTTCGCTTGTCGTCTTGCTTCTTCTTGCTCTTTAAAACGCTTTTCACTTTGACGTGAGTATTCTGCGTTTTGTTCTGCCTTCAATGCAGCTGCTCTTGCTTTGAAATCAATACGTTGACCACTTTGTTGTCTACTTTGATTTTTATTGTCTGCTTGCGACGACTGTTGATTCCTTTGTTTGCGGAAATCATGTTGTTGGTTTCCTCGTGAATCTCTACTATTATCAAAAGTGCGGTTCGATGATCGACGATCAGATTTAAAACCTGACTGGCGATTGCCATTTTGTGACGAAGACTGACCTTGTTGATTTTGATGATTATCACGTCTACGATCAGTTTGTCGCTTATTAGCATTTTGTTGACGTCTTGCTTCTTGCTCTTTAGCTCGCGCTTCACGTTCTGCTTTAAAATTACGACTTTTTGGTCTAGCAACAACTGTTTGATTTGTTTTTTCGCTTTGCTCTTTTGTCGAATTTGTAGCTGTTTGCGTTTTTTCGTTTACTTCTTTTTTTGGCTTAGGCTTTTCTGATGATTCTTTTGTTACCGTTGAATTTCCATCGTTAAAGCTAGCTGTGATACGTTGAGCATCCGCTTCTTCAACACTAGAAGCATGACTTTTAACAGCCATTCCAAGTGATTGAGCACGCTCAACAACTTCCTTACTACTTTTACCAATTTCTTTGGCAATTTCATGTAATCTTTTCTTTGACAATTGGTGTCCTCCTATTCGTCTATTCCATAAGAGTCCTCATTTTCTTTGAAAATCCAGCATCTGCAACGGCAACCACTTTTCGTGGTTTACCTAATGCAGAACTTAATTCCAGTGTTGTAAACACTGTGGAGACTTCTACATTATAATAATGACTTTTATCAGTTATCTTTTTACTTAGATTTGGTCCTGCATCATTTGCTAGAAAAATCAGTTTTCCTTTTTGAGATTGAATTGCTTTAACAACTAATTCTTCTCCTGTAATAACTTTTCCAGCACGCTGTGCCAGACCTAGTAAATGAGATAAACGTTCTCGATTATTCAAGTCCTAACTCTCTTCTTTTTACTTTATGGTCAACATAAGCAATCAGTTCATCATAAAATGTCTCAGGTATATCCATTGAAAAACTTCTATTAAAAACTTTTCTCTTTTTGGCTTCTAGAGCTTCTTGATTATCAAGTTTGATATAAGCTCCTCTACCATTTTTCTTTCCACTTGGATCGATTGAGATGTCACCTTCTTTTGTTTTAACAATACGAAGTAAATCACGTTTGTCAATAACGTCACCTGATACAACAGACTTTCTTAAAGGTATTTTCTTTGTCTTTGCCATTAAACACCTCTTTTTCCTTATTATTCTGAATCGCTTTCTGGTGTTTCAACTGAATCTGAGCTTTCTTCACTCAGTTGTGCTTCTCTTTCAGCTTCCATTTGGTCATATTCACTAGCAGATTTGATATCAATTCGATAACCTGTTAGGTGGGCAGCTAAACGAACATTTTGTCCTCTACGACCAATAGCTAATGATAATTTGCTATCAGGTACAACGACCGTTGCGCGTTTGTTATCTGTTTCATCAAATAAAACCATATCAACTTCTGCTGGTGCAATAGCATTGTAGATAAATTCAGCCGCATCATCAACCCATTGAATAACGTCAATGTTTTCTTCAACTGGAATTTCAAGTCCAGTTTTTGCATCAATACGTTTTGGATGGAATTTACTGATGACTTTTTTAATGTTTGACCCGCCACGACCAACGATGGTACCAATAGCATCCACATTAGGATTGTGACTTCTTACAGCAACCTTGGTACGATCACCAGCTTCGCGTGATACACTCATTATTTCAACTGTTCCATCAAATACTTCTGGAATTTCTTGTTCCATAATGCGTTTGATAAATTCTGGATGGCTACGGCTAACAAAAACATTAACCCCTTTTGGATTATTTTCAACTTTGTAGACATAGACTTCAATGCGGTCATGTGATTTGAATGTTTCACCTGGAATTTGATCTTGATGTGACAATTGTGCTTCAAGTGAACCAAGATTTACATAAATGAAACGTTGGTCAAAACGCTCAACCGTTCCAGTCATGATTTCACCTTCATGTTCTTTATACTCATTAAAAGTAACTTCACGCATTTGGCGACGCATTTTTTCCATTATAGTTTGTTTAGCAGATTGTGCAGCAACACGTCCAAATTCAGCCACAGACTCTTCAAAACGAATTTTATCACCTAATTCGTAAGCTGAGCTAATGGCTAAAGCGTCTTTCAAGCTAATCTCTAAACGACTGTCAAAGACTTCTTCAACAACTTCTCTCACAGTGAAAACTTGGAAATCACTAGTTTTCTCATTGTATTCAATAACACAAGATTCGGATTGACCATAACGACGTTTGTAAGCTGATTTTAGTGACTCTGTAACAGCTTCAATGATATCATCTTTATTGATGTGTTTTTCTTCTTCCAATACTCGGAAGGCTTCTAGCATTTCTTTGCTCATAGTTTATGATGCTTTGCTTCACGCAAAAGCATGATTCCTTTCTGATTGTTCTCTTTTTTTACAGACGGCCTTATATTTTAACTGCAAGACGAGCCTTTGCAACAGTTTGATATGGGATAGAAACAGTTTTTTTTCTTGTTTTATCTAGATAATCTATAATTAATTGGTCTCCATCAAAAGAAACCAAATCACCTTGAAAAACCTTCACCTTATCAATAGCCTTATACAAACTTACATTTATATAGGAACCAACAGCTTTTTCAAGACTTTCCTTCGTTTTTAAAGGACGTTCTAAACCTGGGCTTGAAACTTCAAGCATGTATTGATCTGGAAATGGATCAGGTTGAATGGTATCAAGCAATGGACTAATTATTTCAGTTAATTCCGTTGTATCATCTACACTGATTCCACCAGGTTTATCAACTAAAATACTTAAAATATAATCACTACCCATTTTTTCATATTCCACATCAACTAGCTCATAAGGTTCCCTAATAACTAGCTCAACAAGCTTTGTGACTAAATCAACAATAGTTGTGTTAGCGATAATATCTCCTCCCTCATTCAAAAAAGGCAACTCACCTTCATTTTTTTAATATTCAATACAAAAGTGGCGAGATACTTCTCACCACCTTTCCGTATTTATTCCTTCATTATAGCATATTTCAAAACTTTTGCAAAGAGATAACTTAAGGTTCTAAGTAAAGTTTCTTCTCATAAAGTCTTAAACTTAATTATGCATCATTTTAAAAATAACATTTGTGACTTGTTCTGGACTTTCTTTTTTCCCACGCTCAATCCACATTTGACAAACGCCAAACAAGGCGTTTACTAAGTAAGTAATGGCATATTGCATTTCAGACTCAGATAAATTTCTCACTTCAAAACGATATTGAATATCTTTAGAAACACCAAGATTGATATCTTTTACAAGCAATCTTTTAAATTTATTTTTGATGTATTCTTGAATTTCTCTGGTTCCATTTTGGGACAATAAAGCTGCAAACAAAGGCTCTCTATAAAGAAATTCAAATATCTCTAAGGCAGCTCCTTTTGTATTATCATTGTGTTTGTCAAAAATATACTCCAACTGAGAAAACAATTTATTTTGATAAATATCAATCATTTCATACTTATCTTTATAATGCGTATAAAAACCACTTCTACTAATATCAGCTGCCTCGGCTAATTGGGTTGTTGTAATATCATCAAAAGAACACGTTTCAAGTAAGTTTGCAAGTGTCAATTCCAAATTTTTATTTGTATTTTCTTTTCGTTTATCCATTTTCTTTTTCACCTTTGTACACATTTAAACACTTTGTCTAAAAAGTGGTTTAATAACTTGTAAAAAATTTTTAGGTTTGTATAATAAATTATTGTAACATATTTAGACAAAATGTATAGAGGAGAAATAATGAAAAAAGATTTAAAAATGCTTTTTAAAAGTCCAAATCTTTGGGTTACCATCATTGGTATCTCCTTAGTCCCTGCACTTTATGCACTGGTATTCCTAAGTTCTATGTGGAATCCATATGGGAATTTGGACAAGTTGCCTGTTGCAGTTGTAAATCAAGATAAGTCAGCAATTTTTCAAAATAAGACCATCAATGTTGGTGACAAAATGGTGGACAGTATGTCTGAATCTAAAAATTTAGATTTTCATTTTACTAGTCAACAGAAAGCACAAGAAGGTCTTAAAAATGGTAAGTATTACATGATTATCACTTTACCAACCTTTCAAAAAAAGCCGTTACCATTTTAAGTAATCATCCTGAGAAAGCAACCATTCATTACCAAACTTCAAAAGGACATAATTTTACATCTTCAAAAATGGGGCAATCCGCGATGACAAAATTAGAGTCAAAGGTTTCAAAAAAAATTACTAAAACTTATAATCAAGAATTGTTCTCAAATTTAAAAACCCTTAAAAAGGGTATGGGACAAGCTGCCAATGGTAGTAAGAAACTCTCTGATGGCTCAAATAAACTTAAAGACGGTAGCCAACAAATTTCGGATAATTTAAATGTATTATCTAGTTCAACAGGTACACTTTCTAGCGGTGCTTCCACTTTGAATAGTGGTATTAACCAATACACTAACGGAGTATCTACTCTTGGTGCTGGTATTTCAACATTATCTAGTGGTTTAAACACTTACACTTCAGGTGTTAATCAATTAGCTTCTGGGGCAAATACCTTAAACAGTAATTCACAACAACTCGTTTCTGGTGCCGCTCAACTCAAAAATAGTTCTCAAAATATCCAAAAATTAGTTGATGGTGCTAATAGTTTAACAGCTGGCCTCCAAAAACTTCAAAATGCAACGACTGTTTCACAAGAAAAATCTGCGCAAATGCAAGCTTTAACAACAGGACTACCACAATTACAAGCTGGTATCAATCAATTAAACACTGCTGTTTCAAATATGTCAACAGGCAGTCAAACTTCTATAGATACTTCAAGTATCCAATCTAACCTTACTGATATTGTGACAAAAGCAAAAACCATTTCAGAAGCTGCAGCTGCAGATAAAACAAGCACCTTGCAAGCCGTACAAAGTACAGCTGCATATGCAGCTATGACATCTGATCAACAAGCTGAAATTTCTAATGCTGTGACAAATTCCCCATCTACTGTAGCTACTAATGCACAAGCCATTATTGCAGATGCTCAATCTATGGGACAAACATTGTCTGCACTTTCAACAGCTGCTGGACAATTACAAAGCGCTGCTGGACAACTTAACATGTTAAAATCATCCGTTGCTCAAATTAATACTGCTGCAAATCAAGCTCTCCCTGGTGCGACAACTGCAATTACTGAATTATCTTCAGGTGTATCAAGTGTCAATAGTGCATTAAGTTCACAAATCATCCCTGGTAGTCAACAAGTTGCTCAAGGCGTGACAACCGTTCAAAGTCAATTAACATCTGGTGGAACACAACTTTACAATGGTATCACTGCTTACACAAATGGGGTATCTACCTTAACTAGTGGGGCAAATAAATTAGCATCAAATAGCAGTCAAATCACTACAGGTACTGCTAAACTAATTGATGGTAGCAATCAATTAACAAGTAAAAACACTCAATTAAATGATGGTGCATCACAATTAGCTAATGGCGCAGCGAAATTATCTGATGGTGCTGGTAAACTAGCTGTTGGTGCTGATACCTTAAACAGTGGTGTTGGGTCACTATCAACAGGTGCAACGACACTGGCTGAAAAATTAGCCTATGCCGATAAAAGTTTAAATACCGTATCATTCAAAAAAGATAATGCTACAAATCTTTCAAGTCCAATTAAAATAGCTCATAAAGATAATGATAATGTCAAAACTAATGGTGTAGGTATGGCACCTTATATGATTTCTGTATCATTAATTGTGGCTGCTCTCTCAACAAATATTATATTCGCAGATTCACTTTCAGGTTTACCATTAAAAAATCGAAAAGAATGGGCAAAATCAAAATTATTAACGAATGGGATGATTTCAACTTTAGCAAGTATCGTTTTATTCACCACAATTCTTCTCATGGGTATTAATCCAAATTATCCATTGCGGACATTCCTAATGATATTACTGATGGCATGGACAGCAATGGGAGTTGTGACTGCACTACTTGGTTGGGATAGACGATTTGGGTCATTTGCATCACTTATCTTCTTATTATTACAACTTGGCTCAAGTGCTGGAACTTATCCTTTGGAAATCATCCCTCATTTCTTTAAAAAGATCAGTCACTTCTTACCAATGTATTATTCTGTTTCAGGATTAAGACAAACCATTTCCCTAACAGGTAACATCAGAAGTCAAGCAGGTATGTTAGTGCTCTTTACAATAGGAGCTATGATTATTGGTTACTTTATCTACAGAGAACCAAAGACCATAAAAACTAGACACGATAAATTAGCTAAGTCAAACTAAAAAAACAGTTGCATAGCAACTGTTTTTTTAGTGGTCATCCATTCTAAATGTTTTAACAAAGCCAAACAAGCCATCTGCCATTTGATGACGAGGATTATCTTTTAAGGCTTGTAAGTCTTCAGTTGGTTGATTCTTTAATATTTTTTGTCCCCAATTTAGATCATGTAACAATGCTTGACCTGCAGCCACTAATTCAGCATCATTCAATACATTTTTAACATCTTCTTGATTTGCAACACTACCAACACCTACTAATGGTAATCTACCTGCAATTTTATCATGAACATAGGCTAGAATCGTTTTTTCTTGGTAGTCTTTTGAAACAGAAAGACGTTTGTAATCATTTAAAGAAATATGGAGATAATCCAATTCTTTTTCAGACAATTTGTCTACCAAGTACAAGGTATCAGAAAGCTGAATACCTGGATTTTCAAACTCTTCTGGTGAGAAGCGATAGCCAATGATGAATGGTTTTGAACTATTTTTCTTAACGGTATCAATAATGCCATCAACTAAAGTGTTGATAAAAGTAAATCGTTTTTCAAGACTTCCTCCCCATTTATCTTATCGTCTATTTGAATGAGGAGAGAAAAATTGTTGTATTAAATAAGTGTTTGCACCATGAATTTCAACACCATCAAAACCAGCTTGAATAGCGCGTTTAGTAGCGAATTTAAAGTCTTCAATTACTTGAAGAATCTCTTCATCCTTCAATGCACGTGGGATTTCTGCATTTTCCCTTTCTGCCGCCACAGCACTGGCAGAAACTGGTGTTAATCCACCATTAGTTAAGTGACTCGTCATACGGCCAGCATGAAAAATTTGTACAATAGCTTTTGCTCCATTAGGCTTGATTTCAGATGCTAATTGACTTAATTTAGGAATAAATTTATCATCAAAAATGCCTAGCTCACCTTCCCATCCTTTTCCGACTGGTTGAACATTAGCAGCTGCAGTTATGATAGCTCCAATATGGTGAGAACGATTGGTATAGTATGTGATTTCATCTTGCGTTAACTCTCCATTAAAAAAACTTAGTTGTGTCGTCATTGGTGCCATGATTAAAGGATTTCTCAACGTCACTCCATTTGGCAAGACAACTTGTTCTAACTTTTCCATCTGATTTTCCTCCTGATAGCTATTCTTAATTTAACTATAGCATTTGTTTTTAATCCTTTCAAACTTCCAAAATGCTAATTTCAAATAACTTTAAGAAAAGAAAAAAAGCACTGAAATATCAGTGCTTTTTTGCCGATTGCAGGGATCGAACCTGTGACCTACGCGTTACGAGTGCGTTGCTCTACCAACTGAGCTAAATCGGCGACTACACCCAATATTTTAGCACGCTATTAGTAAATGTCAAGCTGTTCTTTTTCGAGATAAGATATGGGAAACATGCTACTAATTAAGTGAATGATAAATTTTTTACGACTCTTTACTATTTTTTATCCTATAATAAATAAAATAACACATCATGACAGTTGTTATAACTGTAGCAATCACAATTAGCGAAAAGAGGGATTTCAAAAATGCAAAACTTACTAAAAAGCCAACTAGTAACAAGCCAAATTCAACAAAATAAACATGACTTGTAAATTGAAACATCTTGTGATTATAAATAACGTGTGAGAGCAAACCTACTAATAGAGCAAGTATTCCTAGGTAGAGTAATATAAGAACAAAAATGATATTAGCCCCATCTTCACCCACAAATCCTAGGGCAACTGTAATCAAACTAAGACCAAAAAAGATAAAATAATGAAGGTAAATGGCACCATTCCCCGTGACGAAGGCTTTTTCAGTATTAATCATATGATCCATTTCGACAATATACATCATAAAAAGATTTGATACAATCACAAAAATTAAAATTGAAAAAAGAGAAAAGGTAGAAACGGTAAAATACTTGGCAATACTAATAATCATTTCCCCAAAAGTAATAATAACCAAACAAGATAGTCGCTCAATCAAAAGTGGAAAATTGATTGGATCAACATCACTTAATTGATTGTGACGTTTGGGGTCTGTCAAAAATCCTGGCATTAGCCAAGTCAAAAATATCCCAACAACTGCTACAAGTAAACCTAATCTGTGAGGAAGAAATGAAGCCACTAACAATAATATCGTTCTTAAACCCAAAATGTAAAAGAATTGTTTGATAAATAACCTTTCGGAGTCACGATGACTCTTTTTGTAAGTCAAAAAGTATTGTCCCAGTAACAGCAATGAGATGATTGCTACTGGTAAAATAAATGAGACAAAAGAATCTGACCAATTGTTCGTAATAGCTGTTGAGGAAATCATTAAACATAACATTTGAGCAAACATGAATAAAATATTTGTCAAACTATTCTTTCCAAAATGATTGGTAAAAACAGTCTGCACCATCCAAGAATTAACATAAATAATTAACCCAATGGCAAATGATAAAAATCCAAATGGCGTCACTAACCCATGATGTAAATGGCGAATTAAACTGGTAATCTGACTAATGGCGTAAACATAGACAAGATCATAAAATAACTCTGTTAATTCTACTTTTTTAGGTTTCAAAGAAACTTTCCTCTTTCAAAAATTATTAAATTGCACATACAACTCATATTATAACATAAGGTTTTTGTAAAAAGTTGAGTAGAAATTGATAGTCACTCTCCACTAAAAAAGTATCTAGTCATAAACTAGATACTTTTTCTTATTCCTCTCCCTCAAAATTCACTTACTAATTTAAACACTTTTTCTTTGTGGCCAGTTAGGTAATTAACGATATTTTCTGTTGAGATACGTTGGAGATCCTTTAAAGATGATACTGAGTAGAATGCCGCGTGTGGTGTAATATAGACATTTTCTCTGTTAACTAAAGGGTGGTGTTCTAAGTCCGGAGTTTCGTCTTTTAAAACATCTACAGCTGCACCTTTGATAAAGCCTTTGTCTAATGCTTCTATCAAGTCTGTCTCAACGACACTAGCTCCTCTTCCCATATTGACAAAGTATGGTTTTTTACTCATTGCATTAAAAGCATCCAAATTAAAGTAGGCGTAATTGGTTTCATTTAGATTCATATTGTTGGTGATCACATCTGCTTTTTCAAACAATTCTTGTTTTGAAACCATCTTGACATTGATATCTGTGGGTGCCTCTATAAATGGATCACAAGCAATAACAGTCATATCTAGTCCCAATGCTTTTTTGGCTACTGTTTTCCCAATTTTTCCTAAACCAAATATTCCAATTGTCATCTCTGATAATCGTTTATTAGGTGCTACATAATCGTAACGCCACAAATGATGCTGATCAATATCATTTTGATAATATTTCAAATTTTTAACAAGTGCTAACATCATTGTAATCGTGAATTCGGCGACATCTTTTGTACAATATTCACCAACAGGACAAACGCCAATGTGTCTTTCATTCGCTGCTGCTAAATCGACATTGTCATATCCAGTAGCATTCATGGAGATAATTTTTAAAGCTGGCACGTGATCCATTATGTCTTCATCAATTTTTACAAATGCTGTTAAAATAGCATCCGCATCTTTAATCACTTGATAAAATTCTTCCTTATTATCTGTGTACTCATAAACAACAATGTCTAAATCATCACCTAGTCCATTTTTTAAAATTTCTTTTTCATAATCATGACTTGGCATCATTGACTCTGCATAATCTGTAATGACAATTTTCATTCCTATCACAACCTAACTTTTAATATGTCCGTTCAACTGGATAAGTCATGCAATGAGGTCCACCACCAGCTTTAAGAATTTGTTCTAATGGTAATTTGATGACTTCAACTCCAGCAGCTTCTAAATCTTTATTGACTGATTCATTATTCTTAATACCTAAAACTTTATTATTGCCAAGAGCTTGAACGTTACAACCATGTTTTTCAATCAGTTCTTCAGGCACATCGATTATTGTGAAATCTCTTCTTTCAAGCATTTTAATAAACCAGAATGGTAGAACACTTTTTGAAGCTAAACAAACTTTAGGTGCTACAATATTAAAGCACATGTCTAAATGTAAATGTTCTGGAGCAACAGGAACGCCAACAACAGTATAACCAAATTTTTGGAGTTGTTCTCTTAAATTATCTACTCCTGCTTGATCGGTACGGTCAACTAAGCCAAAAGCAATGGTATGTTCATCAATCATCCAGAAATCTCCACCTTCAAAACAACCAGCATTACAACGCGCAACAATTGGAACTCCTAATTCCTTTAATTTAGCTTCATAAACTGCTGTTTCTTTTTGACGGGCTGGATGGCGGAATTTTCCAATAATGGCTCCTTCTTTAATCATGGCACCAAAGTCACGAGCAAAGGTTTGGACTTCTAATGATTCTTGTGGTTCCATCTCAATGACTTTGACACCATTTTCCTTATAGGCATCAATTAGTGTTTGCCATTCTTTTACCATGAGATCATTTTGTTCCGTTTCACCTTTTTCCATCCAAGCTTTTGTAATTTCATTTATCGCATTGAACTTGTAATATTTGGGTGAACAGACAATAACTTTTTTTAATTCATTTGTTGCATTACTAACATAATATTGTTGACTCATTTTTTTCTCCTTTACATCATAAAGATTGATAAAATTAACATAATGACGAGCACTCCTAAATACGCAAAAGCGTATTTCCAAATTGCTTTTAACCAAGCACCATAACCGACATGCACGGCTTGTGTACATGTCATAACAATAATAGAAGTTGGCGCTAATAATTTAACAAAACCTAATGCAAAATTATAGATAATAATCATATTAGCTTCTGAGATATGAGCAAAGGTTCCTAGAGGTGCCATAATTGAAATGGTTGCTGCAGCAAGTCCTGTCGAACTAGGAATAAAAACAGCTAATAAAATATAGACAAGGAAACAAACTAGAACAAAGACAATAGGAGGTAATGATCCCAGTGTTTTTTCCGTAGCATTTAAGACGGTAGCCGTAATACTACCATTTGTCATTAATACTTGAATCCCACGAGCTAAAGGAACTATAAATGCCGTTGATACTAATGAAGCTGCGCCTTTGATAAAAATACTAATGGTTTTGTCGATATTAAAGCCCATGATATAACCTGAAAGGATGGTCATGATAATCAAAAGCCCATTAATTTCATTAAAATACCATTCCCCAAATGGTACTAGATTGCTACCTAATAAGGTCCCAAGAATCATATTATGGTTTGCCCAGTTGGTAATGGATTCAAAGAAGGTCCAATTTTTGTTCAGTGATGTCCATGGAATTAAAGACAAAATCATAATCAGAAAAGTTAAAATGAAGACTGTAAAAACTTTACGTTGTCTTTTATCCAAAGTTTGATCATCACCTGTTGTCCCGGCAAATTCTTCTAGATCTTCTTTTCGTCTAAAAAATTGTACTGATTTTTCAGGATTTTCTTTCACATGTTTGGCATACAAACAAATGATACTTGAACAAAATGAAAGTAAGACAATAAAGGTTAATGTTCTAAAAATAATACCTTCACCAAGGCTAATACCTGCAATACCAGAGGCAATTCCAGTTGAAAATTGATTTACGATGGAAGCTGCACAACCTGCTTGCGTCCCCAAAATAACAATCATTAGAGCGACTATACTATCTAGACCAAGCGACAATACAATTGGTAAAAACATTAACAGATAAACAAAACCTTCTTCATATGCCCCTTGGGCAGTTCCAAAAATCCCCATTAAAAATGTTAAGACAGTTATCAAAACATAGTAGTTACTTTGATATTTTTTGGCGACATTTTTTAAGGCTATATTAATGGCACCTGAAGCATCCATCATCTCTAAAAAACTCCCAAAAAGCATGACATTTAAAGATATTGTAATTGCTCCTGATACTTCTTTATTACCGACCATGCAAATTATCGGTGCCATGATAACATCCCACAAACCCTGTCTATTTGCTTTAATCTGTTGGTAAGAATTTGCTATAGCTCTTCCTGAATTGTCATATGTATATTTACCACCAGGAATAATCCATGTTAATAAGGCTACAAAAATTAAGACAAAGAAGATGATCACATAGGTATTGGGAGATTTAAATTTTTTCTTTTTTTCTACATTCATAACATAACTCCGTTTGATGATATGAAATAATTATTTAGGATATCATTTCCCAAACAATACCTTCTTAATTGGCAACTGCCGCTAATATTGCTTTAATAGAATGCATTCTATTTTCGCCTTCATCAAAGATAACTGATTGGCTACATTCCATAACTTCATCTGTCACTTCTTCACCTCGGTGAGCTGGTAGACAGTGCATAAAGATGGCATCAGGTTTTGCTTTTTTCATGGCATCCATAGTTATTTGATAAGGTTTAAATGCTTCTTTTAGGAATGCGATCTCTTCATCACTTTGTCCCATGCTATATTGAGACATACCATATACAATATCAGCATCTTTTAAGGCTTCTTCAAAATCTTGTGTTAGTTCAATTTTAGCTCCAGTTGCTTTTGCACGACGTTGTGCTTCAGCTAAGATGTCTTTATCAGGTTCAATATCTTTAGGGCAAGCAATTGACAAGTCAATCCCTAGGGTTGCACAGAAAATCATTGTCGTATAGGCAACGTTATATAAATTGCCAGAATAACAGATTTTTAGTCCTTGATAACTTCCTTTTTTCTCTTTGATTGTCATCAAATCTGCAATTCCTTGTGTTGGATGTTCTAGTGCTGTTAAGCCGTTAATAACAGGATTTTCCATCCAAGCAGCACATTCTTCGACAATTTAATTACCAAATGTACGAATAAAGAGACCATCGAAGTAGCGGTCCAATATGCGTGCTGTATCTTTCAAAGGTTCTCCACGTGTCATCTGCATTTCGTCAGGTCTTAGGTAAACAACTTTAACACCTAAATCAGCTGCAGCACGTTCAAAGGCATTACGTGTTCTCGTACTATTTTTTTCAAAAAGAGCTGCCCACACTTGTCCTTTCAGATATTCATGTGGTTCTTTAGCAGTCCATTTTTTCTTGAATTCTAGACCTAAGTCTGTGATAAATTCAATTTCTTCTATGGTCATATCTTTAAATGCAAGATAATCTTTTCCTTTAAAACGATTTCTCATTTTCTTGGCTCCTTTATTATTTGATAATTTTATTATAAAAATGAGAAGAAAAAATGTGAATTGTGTTATTATATAAAAAAGAAAGCGCTTTTATTGTGCATTTATACAAAGAGGAAATTATGGCTACAAAAATAACACTACAATGTCTCTTATCTTCACCAATGATGAAAACAGAAACATTATTTACCACATCAGTCGGAATGACAAACCGTCTTAGTTCTATTAATATTATGGACATTCCCGATATCGAAAAATGGTTAAAAGGAGAAGAATTACTTGTCATCGGAAAGTTTATGAAGAGTCATTTCAATAAGACCTTTATTGAAGAATTAAAACATCGTCATGTTGGTGCTATTCTTTCAAAGAAAAAATACAGGCCCTTTTTAACAGAAGATATGATTGATTTATTGCGGTATTACAATATTCCTTTAATATTAATTGATAATCATTTTTCATGGAGTGATGTTACGATTACTTTTCAAGAAGTTCAAATTGCCAAAAATTCTCAAGCATTGATTGAATCTGAATATTTTATCAAACAAATCATCCAATATTTTTCAGATAATCATAGTTTAAATAATCTTTGTCAAATCGTTTATGAAACGACAAAACTCTCCATCGCTATTGTTAACCAAGATATGAATTTAATTGATCACAGTAACGACTGGTCTTAGAAAGATTATTTTGAAAACTTTAGCGCTAACAATATTGGTCGTCTTTCTTCAATTGGATATAATTTTAATAATAAGTCAGTAGACGGCTTTTGCTACCACAGTATTTTTCTAAATAATTTAGGTTACAATCTCTTCTTTTTACCCATATACAATCGTAGAACCATCAGTTATTACCTTGTGCTAAAGACTGATCATAAGACAACTATCCTAGAACCTGCTGTTTTAAGTAAAATTGAAAATATCTGTTCTGTCTTTGAATTAAAGCAACTGTTAGAAATTGAATTTCAGAAAAATAATAATTATTTTAAATCCATCATTTTTGATGACTTTCTTAAATTAACAGAGCCTAATGAAGCTTTGTTAAATCGTTACAGTCTAAGTCTGGGAAAACAAATAGACACTCATTTAAGTGTCTTACTGATTTCTGATTTACTATCTCATGATGATATCATTTCTTTTGAAAAACTATTTTTAAAGTTTACTAAACAATTGGATAAGAGTCCGCTAAATACCAATGACCTTCACTTATTTTCTCGAAACCAACAAGTGGTCTTAGTTTTTGGTAGGCATTCAACACTAACAAAACACCTTCAAAAATTACAAACTTTTGTGTCAAGCTTTATTGGTCACGACCATTATTATATTGGAATAAGCACTGAAAAACCTTACTGGAAATTACGTCAAGCTTTAGACGAATCAAAGCAAGCAATCCGATTTGCAAAATCTAACCAAAAATCAAATCATCTACAATATTATCAAGAAATTGGCATTTTAAAACTATTGACCGATGACCAAGGCTCTATTAATCATCTATTTGTTGATGAACTTTATGAACAATTTCTATTACCAGTCATACAATATGATGCCGCTAACAAGACACAATTATACAAAACCTTATCTGTTTTTTTTTTGATAATCATTTTTCTTACACCTCAAGTAGTCAAACACTCTTCATTCACGTGAATACATTTCGAGCAAGACTAGCAAAAATTGAAGCTATTTTATCAATTAGTCTAAAAAACACCGACCACTTAATGAATATCCATTTAGCACTTAGACTTCATCAAAACAAAATGGCTAACAAAAACCATGTTTACAATCATAAGAAATAATAAGATTACACTTTAAGATTACACTTGATGATAGAGTAGAAGATAATGTTTCCAAGATATCTTAGTTATTCTATTAGAAATTACAGTTATTTTTTGATAGACTTGTAGTGATTGTTTATATTCTAGAATAATTTACTATTCAGGAGGAAAAATGATTCCAGAAGGACAAGTTGTATTAAAAAAAATATACCCTTACAATGATACACTATACACTCAAGGGATTGAAAATATCGATGATAATCAGATACTGATTTCATCTGGACGTTATGGATATTCTAAAGTTGGTATTTACCAGTTAAATCAAAAAAGTTACAAAAACATGCTTTCCTTTAATGACGATTATTTTGCTGAAGGATTGACAATTGTTAATCACTGTTTCTGGCTACTCTCATTCAAAGAAGAGTTGGCAACACTTTACAGTATTGATCTTTTCCAAAAAATAAAAGAAGTCTCTTACCAAGGGCAGGGATGGGGATTGGCCTATGATCAACACAATGGTTGTTTATGGATGACAAATGGTTCTAACCAATTACAAAAAAGAGACCCTATCACTTTTGAACTTATCGAAACAATTGACATTGAAGTTCAAGGTATTCCCATCTCAAGAATAAATGAATTAGAATATGTTGATGGTTATTTGTATGGAAACATTTGGCAAACTAATAAAATTGTCAAATTAGATCCAAATTCTGGGAAAATTGTCACTTTCTTCGACTTATCAGCTATTTTAGAAGAATTACACCTAGATCAATCCCATTTTCCTAATCTCAATTTTCTTAATGGAATTGCTCACCAAAAAGATAATACCTTTATTCTTTCTGGTAAACTATATCCCTATATGATAGAGGTTGAGTTAAATAAAAAAGACTAAGTTCTACTTAGTCTTTTTTATTTAATGTGTTGCTCCACCAACAATATTTAAGTCATCTTGATCATAGTGTTTTACAATAGCAGAAACGGCTGCTTTTATTCCTCGACTGATATCATCTAAATTCATCGAAGCAGTTCCGGGTTTATCAACAACTTGTTCAGTCATAAATGGAATATGCATAAAG
The DNA here is from genome assembly GCF_000188055.2 of Streptococcus urinalis 2285-97. Taxonomy (NCBI): domain Bacteria; kingdom Bacillati; phylum Bacillota; class Bacilli; order Lactobacillales; family Streptococcaceae; genus Streptococcus; species Streptococcus urinalis. The sequence goes on along the minus strand of NZ_AEUZ02000001.1, from coordinate 414,581 downwards.
CCAGCTCTTTTGATATTTGGGAATTTTTTATCTACTAGATAAAGAAGCTGATACATCAAATGATTACATACAAAAGTTCCTGCAGTATTTGAGACAGATGCTGGTAGTCCTTCTGCTTTTATAGCTTCAACCATTGCTTTAATTGGTAATTTAGTAAAATAGGCTGGTTCTCCATCTTCCCTAATAGGCAAATCAATTGGTTGTTTTCCTTCATTATCTGGAATTCTTGCATCATCTTGATTAATGGCTACTCTCTCAGGTGTCAATCCAAAACGTCCACCAGCTTGCCCTATACAAAGGACGGCATCTGGTTCAAAATCAGTAATATTTTTTTCCAAAACATCTGCTGATTTATAAAAAACTGTTGGAATTTCAACCCATTTTATTTCAGCACCTTCAATAGTATCAGGTAAACGTTTGACAGCTTCTAGAGCTGGATTGATAGGTTCTCCTCCAAATGGATCAAAACCTGTAACTAAAATTTTCATGTTTTCCTCCTTATTCATTAAAATGCAAAGAAATACATCACAATAATATGAACTACTATCATTACTAATGCAACTGGGGCTTGAGCTTTAATAACACCATTTGGATTTTTCATATCCATCAAAGCAACCGGCAAGGCATTGAAATTTGCAGCCATTGGAGTCAATAATGTTCCACAATAACCAGCAGTCATTGCTAATGCTCCTGCTAAAATCGGATTTGCTCCAAGTTGGAAAACAAATGGAACACCAACACCCGCAGTGATTACTGTAAAGGCTGCAAAAGCATTCCCCATGATCATTGTAAATACAACCATACCTAATACATAAGCAACAACACCAAAGAAACGACTACTCTCAGGAACCAAACCACCAATTAGACTAGAAATAACCGTCCCAACTCCAGCAGCTGTAAAAATAGCTCCTAAAGCACCCAAAAGCTGTGGTAAAATCCCACTTGTTGAGACTTGTTGAATCATTCTGTTGTTTTCATCGAGTAAAGTCTGTGGTTTTTGTTTTGTCACGTAAAGTGCTGTTATCGTTGCAATAATAGCTGCTATGGCAATAGCAACTCTACTAAAGTCTGGAATGATTTGTGCTATGACTAAAGCTAAGACAGCCATTAAGATAACCGGTAAAAAAATGGCATTTCCTATCTTGCTAGCACGAGCTTCTGCCACTTCTTCTTTTAGAGGTGGAAATTTGCTAATATCAACTTGTTTAAAAAGTGTTAGTAAAGCTAGAACAACAACTATAATACCGACAAGTTTATTTGGTAAAAAACTACCACCAATAAATGTGATCCCAATTAACCCCCAAAAGAAACCTGTCCCGACACGAACTGGATTAGTATCGTCTCGAAAAACTCTATAGGCAGTATGTAAAAATTGCAATCCAATAATAATATATGAAATCTCTAAAAGCGTATTTCCTAATGCTACCATAATTATTCTCCTTTGACTTTCTTATGATTCTTTTCAATTTTCTTATCAAATTGATAATTATAAATACCAACGACAATAATCGAAATAACCGCAATAATCATGGAAGCAAAAGCAATTTTTGAACTATTACTCTCATAGCCTAATTGATCAATAGTCCCACTAATCAAGAGAACTCCTCCTGCAGCTGCAAAAGTATTTTGTGCAAAAAAGTTCCCAAAGTTTTCATTTGCAGCAGCACGAGCTTTTATTTCTTCAACTTCATCTTCTGTTAACTCTTCATTCACTTTAGCTTCAGCAGCAGCTTCCCCCATCGGCTCCACTAAAGGACGAACAAATTGAGGATGACCACCTAATCTAATTGAAAATAATCCAGCTATCTCACGAATAATCAAATAAACCGTATAAAAACGACCAACCGTTAACGTTTTCATCTGTTTAATTAAATAAACAGCTCTTTGTTTTAATCCGAATGTCTCTGATAAACCAATTAAAGGTAATGTGATAATAAAAATAGTCATAATTCTTTGATTTGTAAATTCTTTACCAAGTAACTCCAAAAAATCAAAAAATGAGATACCAGAGACAAGTGCTGTGACAAGTCCTGCAACAACTACAGTGGCTATTGTGTCTAACTTTAATAAGAAGCCAATGACAATAATAAGTATACCAATTAATTTTATTAACTCCATAAAATTCTCCTTTTCTTTTCATTATATCAACTCAAAAAAAAGAAAGCAATATTATTCAGAATTTTCAATTAAATTATTTGATTATTCCAAATAGAAACTTTTTATTCATTAAAACTTAATAGTTTCTTAGTGATTTATGTATGAAAATGATTTTATTTTGATATGGTCGATCCTTTCGAAAATTAGCCACCATTTCATTTAGAATAAAAGAACTCACAAAAATGTGAGTTCTTTTTGAACATCGAAAAATTAAATCATTCTACTAATTATTCTTTGAGGATAACAATGTTATACCCATACGATTTTGAAGGAGAGTGACTAGGAAGTAAGCTAAATAAAAATCCAATAATCCATGTAAAATGGAACCAATACCAATTAATAAGAATAAATAAGCAATATAAGATAAATTAACCATTGAACTAACTGTTAATAAATAAACCACTGCAAATTCAGCTAATCCATGCAACATATTTATTGAAATAGCTAACAAAAAACGTCCTTTTTGTGTCGCAATCAGTTTAGGTTGATACTTTACCCATATCGCTCCTACCAGAACAAATAATAAATGAGAAAGGGCTCTGAAAACGATAACAATTGGGAAACCTGCAATAAGAAATCCAAAAGTCGTACCAATTGCTACTAAAAATGCGACTTGAGGGGAAATTAGCATGGCAATAAAAATAGGCACATGACTAGCTAATGTAAAAGACGCTGGTCCGATGACTAATTTCAAAGGCATAATAACAGGAATTAAAATACCAAAAGCAGTTAATACAGCTGTGTAGACAAGGTGTCTAGTTTACTTTCTTTTCATTTTAATTCTCCTTTGAGATAGTATATCTCAAAAACATGACAGCTGTCAAGACACCTATTATATATTTTCGTCAAGTAGAAGATTTGCTTCTTTTAAAGACCTCTTAATTTTTAAAAACTCCTCTTGACTTGCACACGAGATCGTATGAATATGAATACCATCTGTTAAACTAGACAGAAGGTTACTTTGACTATAGGATAGTCGATCCATAAATTGATCAATGTCATTTTGATTTGAAATGGATAGTGGAACTGTCAACAAACCATAAATCGGATGCTCAACAGATACATCTAGGACTGTTCCACCATGTGCTACGATAAGATTTAATTCTAAAGTAGTTTCTTCATGAGTATGTTTAGCGACAATTTTGCCAACATAATGAGAGACTGCTTGAGGTATAGTTGCCATTAAATAACCTCTTGGCGTTGATAAAATAGCTTTGTCCTTTGCCCTAAGTAACGCAATATCACCAACAATTACCTGACGACTCACGCCAAATTGTTTAGCTAAGTTACTAGCAGAGATAGCTTTCGTTTGTTGTTGCAAATAATCTAAAATACGTTGACGTCTCTCATCAGCTTTCATTAATTTTTCTCCTCATCTTTTTATTCATCTTAACATATTCATTATCAAATAAAAAGATGCTAAAAAGTGATTATGTTTCAAGTCATTTCCTAAACATTGACAAAGTAAATTGATTGAACCATAATAGCAGTAGAAACAAAATGATTAGAATTAACGTTATCTTTTTGAGGAAATACTATGGATACACTAAATTATCTCATTAACTGGTTCAAAGATGAACCTCTAGCTGTCATTATTACACTTCTTATTTTTGCTTTTGCTTGTTACTCATCACTTTATTCTAGAAGTTCTATTAGAAGTAAAAGAGATGCGCTCATCGATAAAAAACACAGAGATACTTTTAAATAATCATTCTGTCATTTCTGCTATTTTACAAAACATGTTATAATAACGAGACGATTATTTTTTAAGGAGACTAAAATCTTATGATGAATATGCAAAATATGATGAAGCAAGCTCAAAAGCTTCAAAAACAAATGGAACAAAAGCAAGCTGATCTGGCTGCTCAAGAGTTTGTGGGAAAATCTGCTCAAGATTTGGTGGTTGCTACTTTTTCAGGTGATAAAAAGTTAATTTCTATTGACTTTAAAGAAGCTGTTGTGGACCCTGAAGACACTGAAACTTTGGCAGATATGACAGCTCAAGCTATCAATGATGCTTTATCTCAAATTGACCAAGCAACTAAAAAAACGATGGGAGCTTTTGCCAACAAACTTCCTTTCTAAAGAGAAAAAAATCCAATTGCGTTAAGACTCAATTGGATTTTTTTGTTCTAAAATTAAGATAACAAGTTGGTCAACTAACTGATGAAACAGATTGGGTTTTGTCCAAGCAATAAAATGACCATGGTGAGGAACAACGATCAGTCTACCATGTTTAAAAAAGCGAGCCATTTCTTGACTATGCTTATACAAAATCATATCATGCTGACCAACTGCTACAAAAACAGGAATCTCTAAACATTTGAGTAGTGCTTTATCAATGGGAATGTCGACTTTTTGCAACTGCACAACAGCTGACATTTTCTTAAAGCGTTTACTCAGAAGCCCCAACAGATCAAAACCAAAAATCTCTAATTTGGCAGTTAATCTCGAAAAGGGTCGTAAGCCCATAAATTCATAATTCCCTCCATTTAGAAGCATACCTTCTACTTCTTCTGGGAATTGCTGACAATGCATCAATGCTAGATTGGCACCATCACTGTGACCAACAATTAAACATGACTTAATTTTTAAAGTTTCTAAGACCTGATGAATATCATTAGACATTTGCTCAAAGGTGATGTCTTTAGTTACTTTACTGGATTTGCCTTGGCCACGACTATCCATAAAAATTAATTGGTAACGTTCAGCTAATACTTTTTGTCGAAAAAAATAACGACTACTTAAGGAATTTCCATGCAAAAAAAGAATAGGATAACCCTGACCTAAAATTTGAACATAAATCTCACAACCATCTTTCATATTGATATACATGTTCAAGTCCTACCTTTCATTATCAAAATATTATAACACAATTGGTAAAAATCCAATTGATTTACTTCTATTTTCTAAATCATTTTTCAACAATTTTCATAATTTTGTTAACATTTATGATTTTTTCAATTTTCTTTCTTGAAAATAAATGCGAAAGTCGTATAATGTACTTGTAAAATTTAGAGAGAAGGTGGCTGCCTGTGAATAAGGATAGTCTACTATTACAAGAATTAATTAAAAAAACGTTTAATATCCCTATCCAAGTAACTTATGCAAATGGTGAAACAGACTATTTTAATGGAAGTAATCCTCAATTTAAAATAAAACTGAACAAACCTCTTCAAATAAGTAAACTTAAAAAAAGCCCATCCATTTATCTTGGTGAAGCTTATATGGATAAAGATATTGAAGTTGAAGGTTCATTACAAGATCTACTTCTAGCAGCTTTCAAAGCTCAAGATAGCTTTTTACGTACTGGAGCAGGTTCTTTGTCTGGTTTCTTGACTAAACACACCCATGATAAAAAGCAAAGTAAATCTGATATTCAGAGTCATTATGATATTGGGAATGACTTTTACCAATTATGGCTCGATCCCACTATGACCTATTCTTGTGCTTATTTTAAGCACGACACTGACACTCTCGAACAAGCGCAATTAAATAAGGTCCATCATGTTCTCAATAAGTTAAATTCAAAACCTGGTGGACATCTTCTTGATATTGGCTGTGGTTGGGGCACACTGATGTTTACAGCGGCAAAAGAATATGGTTTAAATGTGACAGGCATCACACTAAGTGAAGAGCAGGCTGCTTTTATTAACCAAAGAATTCAATCCGAAGGACTTGAAAGTCAGATGACGGTAGTTCTAAAAGATTATCGTGATATTAAAAATACTTATGATTATATTACCAGTATTGGCATGTTTGAGCATGTCGGTAAAGAAAATTTAGCAGAATATTTTGAAACGGTCTCTAATTATTTAAAAGAAGATGGTCTAGCTTTAATACATGGAATCACTGGTCAAGCCGGTGGTAACCATGGAAATGGTTATAATGCTTGGATCAATAAATATATTTTTCCAGGTGGTTACATCCCAAGGTTGACCGAAAATCTTGAACACATTGCTGATGCTGGTTTACAAGTGGCTGATCTAGAACCACTTCGTCGCCATTACCAAAAAACGTTAGAAATTTGGACAGAAAACTTTCATCAGGCGTTACCACAAGTTCAAAAAATGCATGATGAACGCTTCATACGCATGTGGGACCTATACCTTCAATCTTGTGCAGCTTCATTTCAATCGGGAAATATTGATGTTGTTCAATATTTACTATCAAAGGGTGTTACAAAAGATACCATGCCGATGACACGTGATTATATTTACCAACACTAGTCTCCAATAAAATAAAAAGCCCCATAAGGGGCTTTTTTTATTATGCTAATTCAGCAACAATTGCTTTGATCTGATCTTTGGTGTGAACACCAGCAATTTGTTTAACAACTTCACCGTCTTTTTTAAAGAGTAAAGTAGGAATTGACATGATTCCAAATTGTTGTGCTGTCTGTGGATTTTCATCAACATCTAGCTTAACAATTTTTAATTCATCCTCATCAAATTCTTCTGATAATTGATCAAGAATAGGTGCTTGCATCAAACATGGACCACACCAAGTAGCCCAAAAATCAACTAAGACTAAACCTTCTTTTGTTTCTGATTCAAATGTTTTATCTGTTACGATATGTGCCATTTTTCTTCTCCGTTCTACTAGTTTATAAGCATATTTTAGGCGAAATTAGATAATAAGGCAACTTTTTGCTACGCAAATTTTTGGCTTCCTTATTTCAAAAAAAGCCCTGCAAGAAATCCAATAATTAAGCCTGCAAATACATCTCTTAGAAAATGAACTCCGAGTAGCACCCTAATAATGGCAAGTAAGAACGCTAATCCAAAGTAGCATTTACCCAAGATAGGATTGACCGTAAAAATAACCATGGCAATCATAGTTGCGCTAAAGACATGTCTACTTGGAAAAGACTCTCCAGCCTTAACTTTTTTTTCTAGGGGATTTATAGGATATACTTCATAAGGACGTCTAGCATTGAAGACCTTTCTTAATCCTGTGACTAAAAGAAAAGAGATTGCTGGAACGATAACAAACATTGGCCAGTCTGCCATTTTCTTAACTAAACTATAGATAACTACAATAGGATAGGAAAAAAACATCACTTTCGTTATAAGACGATTAAAAATGAATAAACCATTTACCAATTGTCTGTGATTATTTAAATAACGACTAATATATTTATAAAATGCTGGGTATGAGTACATAGATAACTTTCTAGTAAATATTGAAGTCATTATAACATCATTTCTTTTCTAAATTCAAGTGCTACTTCTGGTAACTTAATCTTTTTAATGATAAACTAACAATGAGGTGACAACTATTTTTAAAGCCAGTTTAAGATTGGAGTCAATATGAAAAAGAAATCTTTACTTTGGGTACTTTTTAATTTTTGCCTTATTTTAGTTACTGCCTGTGGTGCAACTAAGCTAATAGATAATACTCAAAAAGCTTACTTTCAATTGATAAATAATAATACTGATGTTCGCATTACTTATGTTTATAAAAATGATAAGGTTTTGAAGCAAACAACACGCTCTACTGTCAAATACAAAGCTGTAGGTATCAAATCAGCCCAAGATGCACAGAAAAATTTTGCATCTAGTATTGAAGATCCTTATAAAGGTATTAAAGGAATAAAGCATAAAGTAGACTACAAATCAACCTATCTTATTGAAAATATTATAGTAGATTATAAAAAAGCTAATATTGATAAACTTGTGGATGCTGCTATTTTACAAATTGATCAATCAAGTAATGAAAAGATTGATTACATCAGTTACAAATAATCAGAAAAGATGCTTTTACAACAAGGATTTAAAAAAGTCAAAAATGATAAATTTAAAACTTTAAAAACCAATAACTAAAAAGAAACGCAATTGCGTTTCTTTTTTACCCTAATTTAGCAATTGTACATCCACTACCACCTGAAGATTGTGGTGCATACTCAAAGCTTTTAACATGTCTATGTCTTCTCAAATACTTGGTTACAGCTTTTCGAATAACACCTGTTCCTATACCGTGAATGATATCTACTTGACTAAAGTTGTTTAATAAAGCCTGATCAATAAAAGCATCCAATTCTTCCATCGCTTCTTCATAGCGTTTTCCTCTTAAATCAAGACGTGCATGAGCAGTCGCTTTAGATTTGACTTTCTTAACTTTTGCTAGTGGTTTTGCTTTTTGATTTGACTCATTCGTTTGGGTTTTAACCAGTGAAAATTCATCTTCTGAAAGTGTCATTTTAATCAACCCAACTTGAGCTTCCCATTTTCCAGATTTTGTTTGATTAACTAGAGTCCCTCTTTGACCATAACTTGTTACAATAATGTCATCACCGATATGAGGCGCTCTTACCTTTTTAGCTTTTTTCAAAACTTTATTTTGACTTAAATGTTGTTCAGGAATCAAAGTCTTTAATTGACTTTTTGCTTCAATGACCTGATGAGGCTTTAAGCTAGACTTTTCATGTAGATTTTTAAGTATATTATCACTTTCTTCTAAAGCTTTCTCGACAATTTCTTGAGATTCCCTAACTGCTTTTGCTAATTCTTTATCACGTTCATGAGAAAATTCATTGTATAATTTCTTAAGTGCTCTATTGAATTTTAAATTTTCTTGCTCAACTTCTTTGATATGATCAAGACGCTTTTTAACGTCTAAGGTTTGTGATTCTAGTTGTTCGATAATGTGATTGACATCTCCATCAGTGTCTGTCATGTTTTCAGCATCATTTACAATGACTGTGGACAAACCTAAGCGTCTAGCAATTTCAAAGGCATTCGAACGACCTGGCACTCCTTGCATGAAGCGATAAGTTGGTCTTAAGGTTTCCGTGTCAAAAGCCATACTGGCATTTTCAACATAATCCGTTTCAATGCCATAAGCTTTTAACTCTGGGTAATGAGTCGTAGCCATTGTTTTAACTTGACTCAGTCTTAAATGTTCTAAAATTGCCATTGCAAGACTAGCTCCTTCTTGGGGGTCAGTACCTGCTCCCAACTCATCAAATAATACTAAGCTATTGGCATCTGCTGCTTCAATTATTGAAACAATTTGAGTCATATGACTTGAAAATGTTGACAGACTCTGTTCAATAGATTGTTCATCGCCAATGTCTGCAAAAATAGCATCAAATAAAGCAATTTTTGAGCCTTTATCAGCAAGAATAGGTAATCCAGATTGTCCCATTAATTGTGCTAAACCTAGTGTTTTTAACATAATTGTTTTCCCACCTGTATTAGGACCAGTAATCACAATTTCAGTTAATTCATCTCTAAAATAAAGGTCATTAGCGACTGGCTTGTCAATCAAAGGATGACGAACACTTAATAATTGAATATTTTGGTTTTCAACTAATGTTGGAATACTAGCATTATGATCACTCATATAGAGGTATTTAGCTCTTGTAAAATCTAGATGTCCGATCACCCAAGCATTCTGTCTTAAAACAGGAGTATGTGGTCTGATGAAATCAGATAATTGATGTAAAATGCGTTGAATTTCATGACGTTCATCCGCCTGTAACTGAGTGATACTCTCATTCAGTTGAACAATTGATCTTGGTTCAATATAAACAGTATTACCAGAAGCTGAGATATCATGAACAACACCGGATACTTTATTTCTAAAGGTATTTTTCACAGGTAATACACTACGTCCATTACGGCTTGCAATGATATTATCTGCTAAATAATCACTATTTTTCTTTAATATATCTTGTAAATGTTGACGGATAGTTTGTTCTTGTTGGTGTATTTGGCGTCTGATACCTTCCAACTCAGGACTTGCAAAATTTTCCAAAAACCCACCGTCATTAATCGCTTGAAAACTTCCTTGCAACTCTGGAAAGAGTTCGATAGATTCAAATAAACGCTTTAAGACTATTAAATCAATATTTTCCAAATCTCTGTAAAAGCGTGCTAAATCAGAAGAAACTTCCAATACTTTCTTAATGGTAATCAACTCAGAAATGTTTAAATCAGCTTCTAATTCTAGACGACGAAGACACTCTTTAATATCCTCAATATGTCCAATTGCAAATTGATGATTTTCTACAAAAATTGCAGACATTTCCTTTACTTCATCAAATAGTTGATTTATTTTTTCAGACTTTGTATAGGGTTGAAGTTGTCTCAACTCAAACAGCCCTTGTTCAGTTTGAAAGTAAGGCTCAAATTGTTTTTTGACTTTATCAAATTCTAACTGTTCTAAAATCTTATTATTCATATGCCTATTATACCTTATTTAAATAAAAATGAAACAAAACAAAAAGGACTCGAAGTCCTTTTATAATACCGCATCTACCCAAAGTGTTTGCCATAAATGACTAAATATTGGAAGATGGTTAATCAGAAAGACCATCAAATGACTTGATGCTAGGTGACTCTGTAATATTGGAAAAGGGATCGTTGCAAGAACTGTTCCTACCATACTGAAAACAAAAACTGCTACAATGACAGCAAGAAGACCACTAATGATTTTGTAATAGTAGGCATCAAAATAATCAACAGGTGCAAAGTGCACTAAAATACCAATTAATCTCACTAAACAATAGACAGCAATAAATATCATGACAAATGCTGCTCCTGCATAATAAACCTCACTTAAATCAAAGATGCTAACGGATTTAAAAAAAGACAATTTGGCATCTTCAGCAGGATTTGAATAGGGTAACCATAAGGTTATCTTTTGTGCCAACGTTTGATAATGGGCTTTAGCAATAAACAAAGCCACTATAGAGCCTAAAAAATAGAAACTCTGTAAAATAATTCCCCGGCTATAACCAATATAAAATTGCCAACAGAGAATGATTAAAATGAGTAAACTCAACATCCTTATTCCTCAGTTTCAGTTTGACTAGCTTTTTCTTTTAAATCGACAATTGTTTTTTGTCTAAGTTCTAGTAATTCTGACTCCATTTTTTCTACTTCAATTTCTCTACTAAGTTGTATAGATAAAGTATTTATAGCCATTAAAATAGCTATTGTTTCATTATCTGCCTCTGGTAAGATTTCTTTTAGTTTTGTGTATTTTTCTTTAGCAACACGTTCAACTTCTTCCATAAAAAGGTTATCTTTATCAGTTGTTAATGTTAATTGTTTCTCACCAAAGGTGAATTTATATCTATTTTTACTTTTCATCCTGTCACCTCTCTAGCATTATACCGTAATTTAGATATTTCGTAAAATATGGTAAATTTCCTAATCTTCTAAAATCCTACCCCATGATTTCAATTTTATGATAAAATATTTTCTATGGAAACAATTGTGATGACACTTGGACAAGGATCAACAAATGACCTCATAAAGCAACTGGCCCCTTATCAAATACATTCTAATAATCAGTATGTCTCCTTTGCTGCAAAAAGAGGACAAACAACTGTACTTCTCTATCAATCTGGTAAAATTGTCTTTCAAGGTCATGGAGCAAGTCAGTTAGCTAAAGAATTTGGTTACCTTGAAGAAACTGTTTCTGAAAAGAGCAAACTAAGCAATCAAATGGCACTGATAGGTTCTGATGAAGTTGGTAATGGCTCTTATTTTGGTGGATTAGCTGTCGTTGCTAGTTTTGTTGAAAAAAAAGACATTCCTCTTTTAAAGCAATTAGGAGTTACAGATTCAAAACAATTAACGGATCATAAAATCAGACAGATCGCTCCAATTTTAGAAAAAGAGATTAAACATAAAGCCTTATTATTATCCCCACAAAAGTATAATCAAGTTGTTGGTCCAAATAACCGACATAACGCTGTATCTGTCAAAGTAGCACTTCACAATCAAGCCATTTTTCTATTATTAGAAGAAGACATTAAACCTGATGCCATTGTTATTGACGCCTTTACTAGTGACAAAAATTATAAGAAATATGTTCAAAAAGAACTCAATCAAGTTAATGAAAAAATCACTTTTGAAGAAAAAGCTGAAGGAAAATATTTAGCCGTTGCCGTGAGTTCCATCATTGCTAGAAATCTTTTTTTAGAAAATCTGGAGCATTTAAGTCAACAAACTGGCTACAAACTTCCTAGTGGTGCTGGTCATCAATCTGATAAAGTTGCCAGTCAACTAATCAAGGCATATGGCTTATCTTCTCTTGAGCAGACAGCTAAATTACATTTTGCAAATACCAAAAAAGCTATTGCTTTATCACAAAAACATTAAGGAAAACTATGAAACATTTTATTAAAGAATGGGGTATTTTCACTCTATTTATCATATTACTCGTATTATCACGTCTTTTTATATGGCAACCCGTAAAAGTTGATGGCCATTCAATGGACCCTACTTTAGCACATAACGAACGACTTATTATCGTTTCAAAATCTAAAATTAGTCGCTTTGATATTGTTGTTGCAAAAGAAAGTGAAAATGGTGTCAAAAAAGAAATCGTCAAACGGGTTATTGGAATGCCTGGTGATACGATCACCTATAAAAATGATATCTTGTATGTTAATGGCAAGAAAACATCAGAACCTTATCTCAATGACTACATCAAGAAATTCAAAGAAGATAAGTTACAAAGTACTTACTCTTATAATCAACTTTTCCAACAGTTAGCAGAAGCTTCTGATGCCTTTACAACTGATAGTAAAGGTAGTACTGAATTTACCATTAAAGTTCCTAAAGGCCAGTATCTCTTACTAGGCGATGACCGGATCGTATCAAAAGATAGTCGTGAAGTTGGAACTTTTAAGAGCAAGAACCTTGTCGGTGAAGTAAAATTCCGCTTTTGGCCATTATCAAAGATTGGAATTTTAAACTAAAAAGATTGGAACGACTGTTCCAATTTTTTTTACACGATAGAAAGATACTCTTTAATACTTACCATTTTCAAAAGAAGAAAGGATCATGATATGGAGACATTTTTTTCAGGAACTATTGACCGCATTATTTTTGAAAATGCTAGTAATTTCTTTAAGATTTTACTCCTAGAAATTGACGATACTGATAGTGAGTTTGAGGATATTGAAATTATGATTACCGGCACCTTTGCTGATATCATAGAAGGCGAACACTATACATTTTGGGGGGAGTTGAGTCAGCATCCTAAATATGGTGAACAGCTGAAAGCCTATCGCTATGAAAAAGAAAAACCTAGTTCATCAGGATTGATACACTACTTCTCCAGTGATCAATTTAAAGGAATTGGTAAAAAAACAGCTGAGAAAATTGTAAATTTGTATGGTGAAAATACCATTGATAGCATTTTGGAGGCACCTGAGAAACTAAAAACCATTTCTGGACTATCTAAAGCCAATCGCGAAAGTTTTATTGCTAAATTAAAAGCGAATTATGGTACTGAGCAAATCTTAGCCAAACTAGCAGAATGGGGATTGAGTAATCGTATTGCTCTTCAAATTTTTGACATTTATAAAGACGATACTATTTCTCGCATTGAAGGAAATCCATACCAGTTAGTTGAAGATATCCAAGGAGTTGGTTTTAAAATGGCTGATTTATTAGCTCAAGAATTAGGTATTGAAGCTGATGAACCTCAACGATTTCTTGCAGCGATTGTTCATAGCCTTTTTGAGTTATCCATAGACCGTGGTGATACTTATGTCGAAGCGCGTGACTTATTAGAATATTCATTAAACCTACTTGAAGAATCTCGTAACATTGAACTCAATCCTCAATTAATTGCCAATGAATTAACCCAGTTAATCACTGAAGAAAAAGTCCATCACTTTGATACAAAAGTATTTGATAATACCCTATATTTTGCTGAAGAAGGCATAAAGAAAAACATTAACCGATTACTAGATACTCCTTTTGAGATTTCCTATACTGATGACGAGATCCATGAAGAATTAGCTGAATTAGAAAAAAATCTTAATATTCAATACGACACTATTCAAAAAGAAGCCATTTTAAAGGCCCTAAAAAGCAAAGTCTTTATTTTAACGGGCGGTCCTGGTACTGGAAAGACCACTATCATCAATGGTATTATCCAAAGTTATGCTAACTTGAATGACATTGATTTAAGAAAAAAAGATATCCCTATCATTTTAGCCGCTCCAACAGGACGTGCAGCCAGACGAATGAATGAATTGACAGGAATAGCAAGTGCTACAATTCACCGTCATTTAGGCTTAAATAGCGACAATGACTTCCAGACTATTGATGATTTTTTAGACTGTGACTTGATCATCGTTGATGAATTTTCAATGGTTGACACTTGGTTAGCCAATCAACTTTTTTCTGCTATTTCTTCGAACACTCAAATTATTATTGTAGGTGATAGTGATCAATTACCTTCAGTTGGTCCTGGTCAAGTTCTTGCTGATTTATTAAAAGTTAATACTATTCCAAGTACATCATTACAAAAAATTTTTAGACAATCAAAAGACTCTACCATAGTGGATCTTGCCAATGACGTTCGGAAAGGAATCATTCCTCAGGATTTTTCAGCAAAAAAAGCTGATCGTTCCTACTTTGAAGCCCAAGCTCAACATATCCCAACAATGGTAAGTAAAATTGTAACTTCAGCCATAAAGAGTGGTATTCCTGCACATGAAATTCAAATTCTTGCACCAATGTATCGAGGACAAGCTGGAATTAATAATCTCAATACTTTAATGCAGGATTTATTGAATCCACTCCAAAATCAAACACAATTCGCTTTTAATGACATTCATTTTAGAAAAGGAGATAAAGTCCTTCATTTAGTTAATGATATTGAACAGAATGTTTTTAATGGTGACATTGGAACCATTACTGATTTAATTCCGTCAAAATACACAGAATCTAAGCAAGATGAAATTTTTATAGACTTTGATGGTACTGAAGTAATCTATCCTCGAAATGAATGGCTCAAATTAACCCTCGCTTATGCAATGAGTATTCATAAATCACAAGGGAGTGAATTCCAAGTCGTTATTTTACCAGTCACGAAACAAAGTGGTCGACTCCTTCAACGCAATCTTATCTATACTGCCATCACAAGATCAAAGAGTAAATTAATTATGCTCGGAGAATTCCAAGCTTTCTCTTATGCGATTCAAAACAAAAATATCCGTCGCAATACTTATTTAGTTGAAAGATTCCAAGAAAATCAAGTTAATACACTATCTCAAAAATCTGATCATTCAAAGAATTCTATTTCTAGTCAGTCTCAAGCAGATGGTTTACCTCAAAATTATCTGCTTACATCTGATAATATCAATACTATTGACCCAATGATTGGGATTACAAAAGAAGACTTAGAACAGTTTTTCAACGTTAAAAATACTTAGTCATCGAAATGACTAAGTATTTTTAGTTATTATTCTGTTTTATTCTGAAAAATACTGTTATCAAAAGGTTTTGCAAGCTGTCCTAAAATAGTTTGTTCAGGTTTTAGCCATTGTCTATAGACAAATAATTTGTCATCTTCGATGACAACTTCATTATAACCCGTTCGATTCAGAAAAACAGATTCATCAGGATACTCATCAGTCCCAAAAGCAATGGATTCTGCCATAATTTGAGGAATCCCAGCATAACTTGCCATTGATCCCATATGAATATGTCCCACAAAAATTGCTTTAATATCACTATTTTTAATGATCTCTTCAAAACCAGCTGGAACACTTGTTGAAATATGTGGATCTTCCCAAATGAGAGGGTGATGTAAAAGTAGAATGCTACCCTTTGGACTCTTTTCTAAAAGAACTGATCTGAGTTCTTGCATTTGCGTTTCAGAAATCTTTCCTTCATGACTTTCATCTTGTGCACTATCCAACAATATAATCCGTAACCCATTAAAATCAGCTACATTAAAATAATAATCATTCTCTTTTTTCGTAATTGTCATACCATCGAAGAAATGGTCACGTTGGTCATGATTTCCTCTACAAAAATAATAGGGTAAATCACCCATGTGATCTTTCCAAATACTTTTAAACAGTTCATAATCTTCAATATCACCCTCATGCGTTAAATCACCAGTAATTATCGCAAAATCATAATCATCTGTATTGAGTGATGTTAAAAGATATCGTAAATTGGCGGTTGGATTGAAATATTCAGAAAATAATCCATTAGTAAACCAATCTGTACTGTAATCACATCTAATATGAGTATCTGATAAATGTAAAATTCTCATGATTATATCTCCTTAGGATAGCCTAAATTTTTTTCAGTTGTTTTATCAAAAAAATGTATCTTATCAGTCGAAAAAGTTAATCCCACTTCCTGACCAATAGTAAATTCATTGCAATCATGAAAAGCAATCAAATTCTCTTGACCGACTGCAACTGTGTAAGCAAAATGTTGACCTAAAAGTTCACAATATTTCACTACTCCTTTTAGTAAAGAGGGGTTTTTACTAATTTGTATATGCTCTGGCCTAATGCCCATATAAAAATCATTTATTTCTGATAAATGATTTTTCCAGTCATCTGACAATGACATCGACTGCTCACCAATTTTTAAGATGCCATCATCTTGCTCTGCATTTAATATCGACATCCCTGGTGAACCAATAAAAGTTGCCGTAAAAACATTTGCTGGCTTGTTATAAACGACATCTGGATAATCAACCATTTGTATCATTCCATCGTTTAAGATAACAATTCTATCAGCAAGCGTCATCGCTTCAACTTGGTCATGAGTTACATATACAAAAGTTTGGCCATATTTCTCATGTAATTTAACCAACTCCTTTCTAGCATCTAACCTTAATTGAACATCCAAATTAGATAATGGTTCATCAAGTAAAAAATACTCTGATTTTTTTACTAAAGCTCTTGCTAATGCAACACGTTGCCTTTGACCACCAGATAATTCTTTAGGGTAGCGATTTTTAAATGCTGTTAACCCTAATGTTTCCAATGCCTCAGTTAATCGATTTTCTATAGTATTTTTATCAATCTTATTTGCTTTAAGGCCAAAAGTAATATTATCTGAAACGGTCATATGAGGGTATAAGGCATAATTTTGAAAAACCATCGATACATCACGTTCGCCACAGTCTAGATCATTGGCTAGCTCACCTCCCATATGAAGTTCCCCAGAAGTAATAGTCTCTAGCCCTGCAATCATTCGTAGCAATGTTGATTTTCCAGATCCTGATGGCCCTAAAAGAACAACACGCTCTCCAGCACCAATAGTTAAATTAATATTTTCTAAGACTGGTTTTGTCCGATACGTTTTACTAATATTTTTTAATGTAATTTCTTTTCCCATAATAATTCCTACTTAATACCTGACGAAATAAAGGTTGAGATGATATATTTTTGAAAACTAATATATAACATCAACGGTACAAACATACTAATGAGGCTAATAGCCATTGCCATTGTAAAGTTTGTTCCCCCTTCTGAGCTAATATACATCTGCATTGCTAATGGCAAAGTATAATGATCAACTGTTTTTAATATAAGAACTGGCCAAATAAATTCATTCCATGAAGTGATAAAAAACCAAATACCGGTTGATGTTATAGAGTGTTTAACCAGTGGAAAAACAATATGACTCATAATGCGTTTTTGAGGAATATTATCCAACAAAGCTGCTTCAATAAGAGCTGTTGGAATTCCTCTCATGGTTTGAGTTAATAAGAAAATTCCCATAGCATCAGCAATTTGAGGTAAAATAACGCCCCAGTTTGTATCCATTAAGCCTATTTTTGAAATCATTAAATAATTAGGGATCATGGTCACTGTAAAAGGAATAAATAGTGTGGAAATGATAATAATATAAAGGAATCGTTGGCCTTTCACTTTAAAATAAACAAAAGAATAAGCTGCAAAAAAGGCAAGGACTAACTTAAGAATAGTAATAACACTAGCAATAAAAAAGGTATTCCATGTAATCGTTAGTAAAGGCAAACTATCAAATAATTGTTGAAAATTCTCTAAAGTAAATGGAACTGGTATTAGGGATAAGACAGAATGATAAGCTTCTTTTAATGGTTTAAAAGCATTTGCAATGATGAATAATATTGGATATAAAACAATCACAAGTAAGATGATCATCAAAAAATGGGAAATCAATTCTTTTTTAATTTTCATAGTACACCTTACTTTCAATAAATTTAAAAGTTAATAACAGAATAATAGCGAATAAGACTAATGTCATAATGGAAATCGCTGATGACTCACCAATGGTATAAAGTTCAAAGGCTTTTTGATAAGAATGGTAAATCAAATTTGAGCTGGCGTAATTAGGACCACCTTTTGTTATGATTTTGATTGGTGTAAAAACATATTGCAAACCCTGAACAATCGTAATGATCAAAATATATATTCCTGTAGCACTAGACATTGGCAAAACAACTTGTGAAAACAACCTCCAGGAAGGAATCTTATCTAATTTCGCAGAATCAATAATTTCTCGATCAATTCCCATAATAGCTGAATAAAGAACGATGAAGTTATAACCAAATACTTTCCACGAAGTCATCATGGCTATAATCGCAATGACCCAGCCGTTTAGATTGCTCCAAATTGGCATTTTGATGCCGACTGCTTTCAAAATAATGGCTATAGGACCAGAAATTGGATTTAAAATCCAAGTAAATACCATTGAAACAACGACAAGAGAAATAACTGCTGGAATGAAAAAAATACCAGTATAAAAACGTTTGTAGCGACTTATAATAACATCTATTACAAATGAAACGATATAAGGAACGAGACAAGAAAAAATGACAAAAATAATCAAATAAAAACATGTATTTATTGCAATTTTATGAAATACTGGATCCGTTAACACTTCGACATAATTTGCCAAACCAACAAATTCTTTATTTGGTGAAACCATATTCCATTTAAAAAAACTTAAATAAAATGTATTTCCTAAGGGATAAAAAATAAAAATTACCAAAAATAGTAATGCTGGTGATAAAAATAGATAACCTAAATAGTGTTTCTGTTTAAACATAGCAACTCCTTATCAAGAGAGACTGGTCAATTAGCCAGTCTCCCTATACTTGAATCAAATTAAGCTCATAAACATTTTTATTTTATTAAACTATTAATATCATCTTGCGTTTTCTTTAGTGTTTTTGTAACGTCTGAACCACCAAGAATTTGATCACGCATCTCAAGCATTTTTTGTTCTGCTTCTAGACCTGACTCACCTGGGAAAGATGTCCAATTAACCATTGAATCCATCTGATCAATCGCTGGTGCCATCATCTTATTTTCTTTCAAAAAGCTTTTTAACCCTTTTTCTGAATCAGCAACATCTTTACGAGGTGGGACATATCCTGTTCCTTCAGTCCATTTTGCCATAGATTCAACACTGTATAAGTACTTAAGGAAATCCCAAGTTGCTTTTTGTTTTTCTTTGGTAGTTGATGTTACAGCAAGCATAGCTCCTCCAGCTGGAAGTTTAACTTTTTTGCCCTTCCAAGAAGGTGATTTAACAGCTGTCACGCTAAATTTAGCATTGTCTTGTACATTACTACGTTGCGCAATTGTTGTATAAAGCATAGCAACATTGCCATCTATAAAGCTTTGTACGCCTTGCTCCCACGTTGTATGTAAAGCCGTCTTATCTTTTACTACCATATCCTGATACATTTGATAAGCTTCTTCACCTTCTGTACTTGCAAAACTTGCTTTCCCTTTTGAGAGAATTTTAGTACCATTACTTTCTAAAATACCTTGTTGAGCCCATGAATCTGCTGGCTCTTGGATGTAGACACCATAATTCCCTGTTTTTTCTTTAATAACTTTTGAGTATTCTTCTAATTCTTCCCATGTTTTAGGACCATTTTCATCTAATCCTGCTTCCTTAAGCATATCTTTGTTTAGATATAAAACAGGGTTACTTATTGAATAAGGAATTCCAATATAACCTTTGTCATTCTTAGCTAGATTCATAATATTGGATAAAAAATGATCTTTAAAGTAATCAGCATTTTTAGGATCGACTTCTTTAACTAACTTTTCTGGATCTGTATACTTAAAGTTTTCAGAAAAGTAATCTTTAAACGCCCAACCGACTTGAACAACATCTGGTGTCTGTCCAGATGAGACAGAAGCTTGTAAGTTCTGCATTAAGCCTTTGTACATATCTGGATTATACTTTTCAACAACTTTTACTTTATTTTGTGATTTATTGTAATCATTGACAAGTTCTGTGACGGTTTTTCCTCCTTGTGTCTCAGCATTAACATGCCAATATTCAATGGTAACCTTCTCTCCACTTTTAGAAGACGATTCTTGCTTGTCACTATTTGATTGACATCCACCTAGCAAAACACCTGTTGCTAACAAACTCGCAATAAAGAAAAATTTTTTCTTTTTCATTTATAAATCCCTCTTTCTTCTTTGGAAGTTTTCATTATCGTTAAAGTGTATACAATCTAAAAAAGTATTGTTTACAAATCTAATATACAAACTCTATGTAAATTTTTTAACAACATATTGTAAAGATTGTGTAAAAATTTTTGATTCTACATAGAATTTTGAAAATAATATTATCTTATCTTTTTTTAAAAAATAACTAATTTAATTAGATTTTATGATAAAGACATGTTATAATGGATATCAATAAACTAAGCTAACAGCACCAAATTGCAAAAGGAGATTACTATGATTTCATATGAAAAAGTGAAAAAAGGATTACAATCAGCCAATTTAACCATTTTAATTTTAAAATGCTGTTCCATTATCTTTACGATTATTGGGACCATGATGACCTTTATGGCATCTAAACAATTAAATGACCCAACTCTTCAGAAACAATACAGTTCAGAACAATTGGATGCCATAAAAAAAGCATCTCAAATAACACCACTTGATTGGTTTACAACGGCAGTACTTCTTGTATTAAGTATTGTTATTATTGTCTATTGTTTTAAAAACAGGGGATATCTAAAAAACAATCAACGCATCTCAACATTACCTTATATTTTAGGTATTGTTTCTGTCATTGCTAGTGTGTTATTGACTTTTTTAAATTACGTTTCAAAAGAAATCCAAATAACTTCCTTTACTATTATTAGTGACGCAATACCAGCTCTTATCATGCTGGCACTCTACATTTATAGTTACTTACAATCCAGTAAGCTTAACAACAGAGATCATTCTGAAGAATACCAAATGGATTAAAAAAAAAGACTAGTTTTACTAGTCTTTTTTAAATTTCCAAATTTAGATTTGCTTCCTTTGATTCAAGTGATGTCATGGTCACACCTAATAGTCTAATACCTGAAGCTTTTTCAGGCAAACTATCAAAGAGTTGCTTTGCAGCTAAATCTAATGGTTCAAACTGATCACTAGCATTAGCTAAAGTAATCCGTTTTGTTAGAGTTGTAAAGTCAGCATATCTTACTTTTAATACTAATACTTTCCCAATTTTACCATTTTTTTCAAGTGTCTTTACGACCCTTTCAACATTGTGGCTAATTTCAGTTTTGACATCCTCATCCTGATAAAGTAATTTTGCATAGGTCCTCTCACTCCCTATGGATTTACGAATACGGTTTGGCTTTACAGGAGAATAATGAATGCCTCTTGCCTTACGAAAAAGGTCATAGCCAAAGCATCCAAATTGATCAATCAAAGTCATTTCAGAAATATTAAGCAAATCTTCACCTGTAAATACGCCCATCTCATGTAATTTTTCAACTGATTTTTTGCCGACACCGTGAAATTTTTCAATTGGCAAAGCTTTCAAAAATTCTTGGGCATCATCAGGTAAAACTAATGTTAACCCATGAGGTTTTTCAAAGTCACTGGCTAATTTTGCTAAAAATTTATTGTAAGAAACACCAGCCGAACAAGTCAGATGAAGTTCATTCCAGATGTCATGCTGAATTAATTTAGCTATTTTTATAGCTGATTGAATATCAAGTTTATTTTCTGTGACATCCAAATATGCTTCATCGATTGACATCGGTTCAACTAAATCAGTATAGCGTTTAAAAATAGCTCTTACCTCAAGTCCGACAGCTTTATATTTAGCATAATTTCCTGAAATAAAAATAGCTTGCGGGCACTTATCAAATGCCTCTTTTGAGCTCATTGCTGAATGGATGCCAAATTGTCTTGCCACATAATTACATGTTGAAACGACCCCTCTTCCCCCTGTTTCTCTTGGATCTCTTCCAATAACAACTGGTTTTCCAATTAATTTGGGATTGTCTCTTTCTTCAACGGAAGCAAAAAAGGCATCCATGTCTATGTGAATAATTTTTCGACTAGTATCATTAATTAATGGAAAAATTAACATGAAAACCTCCTACTTTTACTTCTTTTATTATACCTTTTAGCCAATCAAACGCAAACTGTAACAGTTATGTGAAATTATTTACAACTGTATTATAAAAGAAAATTTCTTTTGTCAAGAAATATGCTTGGGAAAACGGTTACTTTGTGTTACACTAAACTTGTAAATGTAACAGAACCGCGTTGTTACTAGATTTAAAGGAGACTATTATGGCTACTGTAAAAACAAATACAGATGTTTTTGAAAAAGCTTGGGAAGGCTTCAAAGGAACAAGTTGGAGAGAAAAAGCAAGTATTTCTCGCTTCGTTCAAGATAACTATAAACCTTATGACGGAGATGAAAGTTTCTTAGCTGGCCCAACAGAACGTTCACTTCACATCAAAAAAGTCATTGAAGAAACGAAAGCACATTATGAAGAAACTCGTTTCCCAATGGACAATCAACCAACTTCTATTGCCGGTATCCCAGCAGGTTTCATTGACAAAGACCAAGAATTGATTTTTGGTATTCAAAATGATGAACTCTTTAAATTAAACTTCATGCCAAAGGGTGGTATCCGTATGGCAGAAACAACACTTAAAGAAAATGGATATGAACCTGATCCAGCAATTCATGAAATCTTTACAAAATATGCAACAACAGTAAATGACGGTATTTTCCGTGCATATACCTCTAATATCCGTCGTGCCCGTCATGCACACACTGTTACGGGGCTTCCAGACGCATACTCACGTGGACGTATTATCGGTGTTTATGCTCGTCTTGCTCTATACGGTGCTGATTATTTAATGCAAGAAAAAGTAAACGACTGGAATTCTATTACTGAAATCGATGAAGAATCTATCCGTTTACGTGAAGAAGTTAATCTTCAATATCAAGCACTTGGTGAAGTTGTTAAACTTGGTGACTTATATGGATTAGATGTGCGTAAACCTGCTACAAATGTTAAAGAAGCAATCCAATGGGTAAATATTGCATTCATGTCAGTATGTCGTGTTATCAATGGTGCTGCTACTTCTCTTGGACGTGTGCCAATCGTCTTAGATATTTTTGCAGAACGTGACCTTGCCCGTGGAACTTTCACAGAATCAGAAATTCAAGAATTTGTTGATGACTTTGTGCTTAAACTACGTACAGTAAAATTTGCTCGTACAAAAGCTTATGATGCATTATACTCAGGTGACCCAACCTTTATCACTACTTCTATGGCTGGTATGGGTAATGATGGTCGTCACCGTGTTACAAAAATGGACTACCGTTTCTTACACACATTAGATAATATTGGTAATTCTCCAGAACCAAACTTAACTGTACTTTGGACTGATAAATTACCATATTCTTTCCGTCATTATTGCATGCATATGAGTCACAAACATTCTTCAATTCAATATGAAGGTGTGACAACAATGGCTAAAGATGGCTACGGTGAAATGTCATGTATTTCTTGTTGTGTTTCTCCACTTGACCCAGAAAATGAAGAACAACGTCATAATATCCAATACTTTGGTGCCCGTGTAAATGTGCTAAAAGCGCTTCTTACTGGTCTTAACGGTGGTTATGATGATGTTCATAAAGACTATAAAGTGTTTGATATTGATCCTGTCCGTGATGATATTCTTGACTTTGACACTGTAAAAGCTAACTTTGAAAAATCACTTGATTGGTTGACTGACACTTATGTGGATGCTTTAAATATCATTCATTACATGACAGATAAATATAACTATGAAGCTGTTCAAATGGCATTCTTACCAACTCGTCAACGTGCCAACATGGGATTTGGTATCTGTGGTTTTGCGAATACAGTTGACACATTATCTGCAATTAAATATGCAACGGTTAAACCAATTCGTGATGAGGATGGTTACATCTATGATTACGAAACAACTGGTGAATACCCACGTTGGGGTGAAGATGATCCTCGTTCTAATGAATTAGCAGAATGGTTGATTGAAGCCTATACAACACGTCTACGTAGTCATAAACTATATAAAGATGCTGAAGCTACTGTCTCACTTCTTACGATTACGTCTAACGTTGCCTACTCAAAACAAACTGGTAATTCTCCAGTCCATAAAGGGGTTTATCTCAATGAAGATGGTACAGTTAACCTTTCTAAACTTGAGTTCTTCTCACCAGGTGCTAACCCTTCAAACAAAGCTAAAGGTGGCTGGTTACAAAATCTTAACTCACTTGCAAGCCTAGACTTCGGATACGCAGCAGATGGTATTTCATTAACAACACAAGTTTCCCCACGTGCTCTTGGTAAAACGCGTGAAGAACAAGTTGATAACTTAGTTACTATTTTAGATGGTTACTTTGAAAATGGTGGACAACACGTAAACTTGAACGTTATGGACTTAAATGATGTCTATGAAAAAATCATGGCAGGTGAAGACGTTATCGTACGTATTTCAGGTTACTGCGTTAACACTAAATACCTTACTCCAGAACAAAAAACAGAATTAACACAACGTGTCTTCCACGAAGTACTTTCCATGGATGATGCAATAAATGCCTAATTAAGCTACAAAAACACTGAATAATCAATTCAGTGTTTTTTGTTTTGTCTTAAATACTTAAATAATATCTAAAAAGGGTATATCTTTTGTTAAATGTTTCTAACAACAACTTTTTACTCCACGGATTGTGTCACACCTGGAGAGTACTCAAGAATAACTGGACTTCCAGTTGGAAAGACCTGAAGTTTGACAAAACCGCCATTTTCTTTTGTATTGGTAAAAATCGTTTGTGCATTTATTTTAGGATAAGATTTAATGCTTTCAACTGAAATAGCATGTGATTTCTCCTCAGCACGAACTTTAGCACCAAATGAAAAACCACCCCACAAGAATAAAGCAGATAATAAAAAAGCGACACTAATCTTAACATATTTTGATACAGACATTTTCTGTATTCCTCCTTTAATTGAAAACTTATTGTATTAATACTAAAATGATATTTTGTCAATAAAAAAAAGCCAGAAATGATAGTCTAGCTTTTATCATAATTCCTTAATAGCTTCTTGGAGAATTTTTCGTTTTGCAATCCAAAGAGGTCTGTCATCGTATTCATATGTTCTATTGGTTAAGAATATCACAGCTTTTTGCTTTTTACGATTAATCATCACAAATGGCCCCGTGTAGCCGGTGTGATCAATCCAATCTCCTTCAAGATTCCAACCGATAGATCTTGTTTTATTTGCAAAACTCATATTTTGCCAAAGTTTTTCAGCAAATGGAGCTTCTAAATAATGCTGACAAAAATACTCTAAGTCTTTTAGTGTTGAAAAAATACCAGCAGATCCTGAATGTTCTTTTAATACTCTTGCTTTTGGATCATGTACAAATCCAGAATGATCACCTTTTTTAGTTGGGACAGCCTCTTTTACTGGACCAAATTGTGTGTGTGTCATCTTAAGAGGGTCAAAAATATAGTCTTTAAACACTTGTGCTAAATCTTTGTGGTAATAGCTTTCAAGCATAAAACCTAAGAGAAGAAAATTGACATCAGTATATTGAAAATCCTTTGAATCTCGCATTTTTAAATAATTAAGAGCATCTATTAATTGCTTTTGGTCGAGTGAATCTCTATTTGGGATAAAAGGATCAAGTCCACTTGAGTGTGTCAATAATTGTCTTAATGTAACTGTCTCACCTTTAAATTCAGAATAATAATCATGTAAAAAATCATCCAGTGAAATCTTTTTAGCGTCATACAAATAGGCCATTATTGTTCCAACTCCTAGAACTTTTGAGACACTTGCCATATCATAAATTAAATTTTCTTTGACAAGAGACTTTCCATCAATCGTTCCAATGTAATATTCTTGCCATTTATTATTTTCAAAAAGGGCTATGGAAGCCCCGTGATATAACTTTTCTTCTATTTGTTGATTAATTAAACTTAAAAATGAGTCTATTTTCATTTTTGAAACCAAATTTCAATGTTACTTAAATCTGATAAAACAAGAACCGTTTCTTTAGCATCAAGATAAGCTGAATACCCTTTTGATTCAATAGCTTTTTTCAATGCTAGAAGATCAAAATCACTTGGAACTTGATTTTCTAAAATTTCAATATCCCATGTCTCATTTGGCTCAATTTGTAAATCATCTCCTTCAGCCTCTTGAAAATCTAAATGAATTGGAAATTGTCCATCAAATAAATCTTGATAAAATGATTGAGACTCTTCTTTATTTAAAACATTTAAAGTAATGGATTCAAAAGTAAAATGAGAAATACCCTTATAATGTTCCTCTTTTTTTATTTCTGGTTTATTAATTTCTTTCAACTCATTTAGGTTATCTTCGCAATGGAGGATAAAATGGTCTCCTTCTGGTGAGACAGCTTCAAAGGCATAGCCATTTTGACCTTGAAAAATTTTTTCAAAATCATTATCTCTTGCTAAAAGTTGTTCTATATCTTTTTTACTTGTTTTTACTACAATTTTAGCCAATTTTTTTGTACCGTCAACGGCTCTTGTACGATATTCTGGAGATTCTTCAATAATAAATGTATTTTCGGGATTTTCCCATGAACTAAATATGGCAATTGCATTTTCTTCACTTATCAGCTTAAAACCTAGTGTTGATTCATAAAATGCAATATTCAAATCACGATTGTTCACTCTAACAACTGGTGTTTTGAAAACAACCTTATCAAACAATGTCATAAATTCCTCCTAATCCTCTGTTATTATAGACAAATTAGGGCTTTTTTTCAAGCAATTATGTGCTCAAAAAGAAGATTGACAGAGTCTTTCTTTTTCGCTAAACTGGAGTCTATGAATGACAACATTATCCTTATTTTTATACAGTTATTATTAGTATTTTCTATAATTTTCATCTTTACCGAACTGGTATTATTTTTGAAAAAAAATCATATTAACCCTTTCAGGCGGTTTTGGACTGGCTTTTTTATTGGTTTGATTACAGATGCTCTCGATACTATGGGAATTGGGTCATTTGCAACAACTACAACTTGTTTTAAACTAACAAAATTAGTAGATGATGATAGTAAAATCCCTGGTACAATGAGTGCTGCCCATGTCATTCCAGTTTTAATTCAATCACTATGCTTTATATTAGTAGTGAGAGTTGAACTTCCAACACTAATTGGCATGGCTACTGCTTCTTTTATCGGAGCTTTCTTTGGGACAAAAATAACAAAAAATTGGCATACTCCTACGGTTCAAATGATTTTAGGAAGTCTTTTGATAATAGCATCCTTAATCATGATTTATAGACATTTTGCCAATCCAGGTGCTCAAGTAACCAACTCAATTCATGGTTTACATGGCTTTTGGTTATTATTTGGACTTATTTTTAACTTTATTGTAGGTCTTTTGATGACTATGGGACTGGGCAATTACGCTCCCGAATTAATTTTCTTCTCACTTATGGGATTGAGTCCAGCGGTTGCTATGCCAGTTATGATGTTAGATGCGGCAATGATTTTGACTGCTTCAAGCACTCAATTCATAAAAGGTAATCGTGTTAACTGGGATGGTTTTGCCGGAATTGTTATAGGTGGTATCATTGGTGTTTTATTAGCTGTCTTATTTTTGACAAACTTAGATATTAATAGTTTAAAACTATTGGTGGTTGCTATTGTTATTTTCACTGGAATTATGTTAATCAGATCATCATTACTTTCAAAAAACACATTAAAAACGCATCATTAAGATGCGTTTTTAATGTGTTTTTTGATTAGAGATAAAGTGCTTTAAAGAGACTTACTGCTAACATACCTGCTAAAATTGGGGCAACAACTGGTACCCATGCATACCACCATTTTGAATCTTCTTTTGCTTGACCTAAAATTGATTTTGGTAAGAAGAAATGGACAATACGTGGGCCCAAGTCACGAGCAGGATTCAAACCAGGACCAGTCGGACCACCAAGTGATGCAACTAATGTCATTACTAAGAAACCAAGTCCTAAGTGTGCGACTGCCAATGAACCTGTGACATAAGGTGAGATTTGAGTTGCAGCAGATGTTTGGTCATAACCTGCATGAACTAGTTTACCAACTAATTCAACACCAAAATAGTTCTTTGTAAGAGCCATTGCACCAAAGAACAATACAAATGAACCTACAAACTCATTTAAGAAACCATTAATATATGATGCTTTATGTGAGCTTGCTGTTCCATCATCAACAGCTGAAATTGTTGAAAATGACCCAAGGACATGATTTGGATTTTCAGTTTTTAAATAATATGGTTTGTAAACCATAACGACTATCAATTGTCCAAACATAGCACCTAACATTTGCGCGATGATATATTGTAACACATGTGCCCAAGGGAACAAACCTGCAACTGCTAATCCTAATGTAAAGGCAGGATTAATATGATTTCCAGATACATTACCAAACATTAACGCAGGCATCATAACTCCAAAACCATAACCCAAAGCAATAATAACCCAACCTGAATTATTTCCTTTTGTTCCTTTTAAATCAACATTTGCAACAGAACCATTCCCTAAAATAATAAGTAAGGCAGTTGCAATAAACTCAGTGATATATTTCACCATCCATGAGAATTCCATTGTTTTTCTCTTCCTCCAATAAATTAATAAATATAACAGTTACCATTCTATCAAGCTTCTAACATATTGTAAAGTATATCACAAATGATTTTTTGTTTTCAAAAAAAATAAGAGTATATCTTAAGATACACTCTTTGTTATATTTATTAACGATTTTAGAGTTAGAAAGTCTTTTTCCCATCGCGTACAACAAGAACATCTAATTGAGAATGTCTAAGAAGATACTCAGAAGTTGAACCTACCAAGAGTCTTTCAAAAGTATTCATTCCTGTTGCTCCAACCATGATTAGATCTGCCTTTTCTTTCTGAGGAATATCTTTAGCTAACAAAGTATTTGGATTTCCAATTTCAGTGATACATTTTATATCTGATAAACCTTTCTCACGCGCGATACTAGCGTAATGTGATAAAACCTCATCAGAATGTTTGATTTGCTCATTAAAATCATAATCACTCATTAGAAATTCCCCTCGATAAGCATTAGTATCAATAACATGAACCAACAATAATGTCGCCCTATTTCTCAAAGCCACATTAATGGCTTTTTCGACTGCTAATTCTGATTCATACGAGCCATCTACAGCTACCATAATTCTTTGGTATGTTTCACTCATTTTACTTACCTCTTACTCATGTTATTTCTTGTTTTGACAAAATACATCAAAGCACAAAGAAGTGGAATTAGCGCTGCTAACCAGAAAAGTTCTCTATAGGATTGAAGATTTGTACCTAAAAAGTTATCTTTTATCAAACCTAAGATGTAGGGACCTGCACCTAATCCCAAGTCAAGTCCAATCATGTATGTCGACATTGCTGTATTAAAACGATGTTCTTCAACACCTTTTATAGATGCTGCTTGACCACAAGACATAAATGTCCCATAGCCAAAACCAATAAGGGCACCTGAAAATAGATAACTTACGCCACCCATTGCACCACCTAATAAGGCAAGTCCTAATGTCAAAAAGAGATAGCTAGGGTAAAGTACCCATTTATCACCTTTAGCATCCATCAATCTTCCCATAGCAGGTCTTGTGACTGTAATGATAAGGGCATAAACAACAAAGAAATAGGCACCAACTTCTGTTAAATGAATAACATTGGTATAAAGTTTTTGAAAACCAAGTACTGAAGCATAAGAAATTCCCATTAAAAAGGCAATAAAAGTAATGAAAAGAGCTTTCTTTTCAATAAAACTATCTATCGTCCATGATTTTGTTTTTGCCAGTTGTTCTTCATTTAATTCCATATTTTTCACTGGAAAAACAAAAGCACCTATCACAACAATAGCAATTAGAAGACTACAAAGAACAATAATCATATGAAAATCAATACGAAGATTATCTAACATAAATGTTCCGATAAATGGCCCTATGGCAGCTGCTAAACTTGTTGAAAGGCCATAAAAATTAATTCCTTCACCACGTTTTGATGCTGGAATGTAGGCAGTTACAATTGTATTTGTAGCTGTCGATACAACACCATAACCAAATCCATTTAAGAAACGAACTAAATACATCATCCCAATATTTGGCATGATAAAATAGGCCAATGTTGTCAACAAGTAAAAAATGGCCCCACCACGTAATACCAATTTACGACCAAAAACCTCAAGTTGTTTCCCAAAAATCAATCTAGCAATTAATGTTCCAAGAATGTAAATACCAGTAGCTAAGCCAGCTTGACTTGTTGAAGCACCAAGTTGCTTTGTAGCTATAAATGCAATAATAACTGTGAATAGATAATAAACCATATAAACGATGAAATTTAAGATGGTGATACTAACAAAATGTCTATTCAAAAGTTTATTTTCCATTGAAACTAAAACCTCCTTTGTTTTCATAGTTATTTTACATTATTGTTAGAATCTAAGATATATCAATGGTATAATATAAATAATAATGACAGATAACATTAGCAAATGTTAATACATTTTTATCACACAAGATGTTATGATAAAAAGTATTATTGATTATTTTGCCCCTTTGGACAGCATCAAGTGGAGGAAGTTGTGAAAAATCACATTTTAGAAGATTATATTGAAAGTCGTAATCTTCCCATCATTGAAAAGAGTTATCACAAATATTTAACTTTTGAAAGTTTAGATGAGGATTACACTTATATATTAAAAGATGGCATAGTCAAACAAAGTGTCTTATCTAAATATGGCATGGAGTTTAATTTGAGATATGTCACTGGATTAGCTATTACCTCTGTTCTAAACGATGGCTTTTCCAAAAACATGGGGGAACCCTATAATGTTAGGATTGAGTCAGAGAAAGCTTACTTTTACAAAGTTAGCCGTAGTCAATTTTTGAAAGATATTCAAGAGGACCTTGAATTACAAGGTTATGTTAAAGATTTTTATCATAACCGACTTCAAAAGTCCATGAAAAAAATGCAGTGTATGCTTACCAATGGCCGTATTGGTGCTGTTTCAACACAAATCTATGAGCTTGTTACTTTGTTTGGGAACAAGAGGCATAACGGTGATATCTATATTGATTTTATCATTACAAATGAAGAATTAGGGAAATTTTGTGGTATTTCAACTGCTAGTAGCGTCAGTCGAATTTTAAAGCAACTTAAAGATGAGCACATTATCCGTATTGAAAAACAACATATTATTGTGACAAATCTTGAGAAATTACAAGATAATATCGTATTCTAAAGGAGTTTACCTTATGTATTATAATCAATTTAGTTACCGTAAAACGTCCCTAGAAACTGCTCTTTCAGAATTACAGGCATTAGGCTTTAACCTATCCACTACTAAATCTGATAAACGTAATCTGGAAAATTTTCTTCGTAAGACTTTTTTAGGTTTTGAAGATACTGATTACCCACTTGACCAATTGGTCGCCAATTCAAAACAAACAGCCTTAGAATTTTTTCAATCTGAAGATGCTTTTACACCAGAAACATTTTATGTTATTGCTTTACAGCTTTTAGGATTTATACCACAAGTTGACTTTACTGACTATAACTCATTTCTCCAAAAGGTTGGTTTCCCAATTACATTCAGTAATCTGATATTAAACCTTCATCAACTTTTAGCCACACGAACAAAAGATGGTAATACACTTATTGATAAGCTCGTTTCTGAGGGATTACTACCTAATGATAACGATTATCATTTCTTCAATGGCAAATCATTAGCTACTTTTGATACAACTGATTTAATTCGTGAAGTGGTTTATGTAGAAGCACCAATCGACACAGAATCAACTGGTCAACTTGATCTGATAAAAGTCAATATCAGCAGACCCAAAACCAAGCATAAAATCCCAACTATGATGACAGCTAGTCCTTATCATCAAGGGGTAAATGAAGTCGCAAATGATAAAAAATTACATGAAATGACTTCTGACATTTCAGTCAAAAAACCTGAGCATATAAAGGTCGATCCGTATAACCATAAAGTACTTACTACTAAACCATCTGATTTACCAAGTAAAGATGCGACAGAACATTTTTCTTATATCAGTTCTTATAGTTTAAATGATTATTTTCTCGCT
Source organism: Streptococcus urinalis 2285-97 (assembly GCF_000188055.2). NCBI lineage: Bacteria > Bacillati > Bacillota > Bacilli > Lactobacillales > Streptococcaceae > Streptococcus > Streptococcus urinalis. The sequence goes on along the minus strand of NZ_AEUZ02000001.1, from coordinate 382,227 downwards.
AGAGGCTATGCTAATATTTATGTCTCAGGTATTGGTACTGCTGCTTCAACAGGATTTATGACTTCTGGTGATTATCTACAAGTAGAAAGCTTTAAGGCTGTCATTGATTGGTTAAACGGTCGTGCTAATGCATACACTAGCCACCAAAAAGACTTTCAAGTTAAAGCAAGTTGGTCAAATGGTCTGGTTTGTACAACTGGAAAATCATACCTAGGTACAATGTCGACAGCACTTGCTACTACTGGTGTTGATGGCCTAAAAGTGATTATAGCTGAATCAGCCATATCTTCTTGGTACGATTACTACAGAGAAAATGGTCTAGTTTGCAGTCCTGGAGGATATCCTGGTGAAGATCTTGATGTTTTAACAGAATTGACTTATTCTAGAAATCTTATTCCTGGTGATTATTTAAGACATCATCAATCTTATCAAGAACGTCTAAATCAACAAAGCAATTCACTTGATCGTCAAACAGGTGATTACAATCAATTTTGGCATGATCGAAACTACCTTCCACATGTAGAAAAAATAAAGTGTGACCTTATATATACACATGGCCTACAAGACTGGAATGTTAAACCTTCACAGGTCTATAATATCTTCAATGCTCTTCCTCAACACCTTGATAAACATCTCTTTCTTCACCATGGTGAACATGTTTATATGCATAACTGGCAATCAATTGATTTTAAAGAAACGATGAATGCCTACTTAGCCGAACGTATGCTTGGTCAAAAAGTTTCCCTCAACTTAGCACCAGTTATTTGGCAAGAAAATGACAAAGAACAACATTGGACATCAAAAGAACAATTTAAAGAAAAATCTTATGAAGAACTTAGCCTTGGATCTTCAAAAGAAATCATTAAAAATCATTATGATGAGTTTCAGTTCAAGGATTATGCTAAAGACTTTAAACAGTTTAAAGAAGATCTCTTTAATGGTAAAACTAATGCCATTTGTATTGACATAAAACTTGAAAAAGATTACTTGATCAATGGTAAAATCAAGCTAAATCTAAAAACGAAATCAACAACTAATCACGGTATTATATCTGCTCAAGTATTAGATTTTGGTTTGCAAAAACGCTACAATGATCAACCACAAATAAAAGAACTTATGTCTATAGATAATGGACGAAACTTTAGTCGAGAATCTCTAAAAGAATTGAAATACGTCAATTCTCCTTATCGTCTTATTTCAAAAGGTTTTTTAAACCTTCAAAATAGGGAAGACCTTTTAACTATCACTGAAGTTCCAAAAAATGAATGGTTTAAACATGAATTTGAGTTACAACCAAGTCTTTATCAATTAAGTGCAGGACAAACACTTAGAATCTTAATTTATACAACTGATTTTGAACATACTATTAGAAGTAATGAGGACTACCAATTAACAATTGATTTAGAACACTCAACAATCCATTTACCACAATAAAAAAAAGCCAAACCTTGGCTTTTTTTATTGTTTGTATTTTTCAACTTCTGCTTGATTAGCCCAAACAAAATGACCTGGACTAATTTCAACCATACTTGGCTTATCAACGGAATAATCATGTTTTTCTGGATGGTAAACAATTAGTTGTTTTTCTTTTTCTAAAATAGGGTCTGGTATTGGTACTGCTGATAAAAGAGATTTTGTATAGGGATGTATTGGATTATTAAAAAGGTCTTCTGTTTCAGCAACTTCAACAATAACTCCTTTATGGATGACAGCTATGCGATCTGAAATAAATCTAACGACAGATAAATCATGAGCAATAAAAAGATAGGTTAAATCTCTTTCTTTTTGAATTTTTTTTAACAGATTCAATACTTGAGCCCTTACAGATACATCTAATGCTGAGATTGGTTCATCAGCAATGACAAATTCAGGCTCCATCACAAGTGCTCTCGCAATGCCGATGCGCTGCCGTTGGCCACCAGAAAACTCATGAGGATAACGGCTAAGATGTTCTGACAACAAACCCACTTCATTTAACATATGAATAATTTTAGATTTTCTATCATTTTCATCTTTATAAAGGTTGAAATTATATAATCCTTCAGAAATAATATAATCAATTGTTGCTCTTTCATTCAAACTAGCTGCTGGGTCCTGAAAAATCATTTGAATTTTCCGTATTAGTTCTTTTTCTTTTACTTTTGATTTATGCTTATTAATGACTTCTCCGTCATATCTAATTTCACCAGAACTGGTCTCATTTAAACCAATGATGGCACGCCCAATAGTTGTTTTCCCACTTCCAGATTCACCAACTAGAGAAAACGTTTCTCCTTTATTGATGAAAAAATTAGCATTTTTTACAGCAACAAATTTCTTTTTTCCTTCTCCAAAGGAAATTTCAAGGTCTTTGACTTCTATCAATTTTTCAGTCATTACTCACTCCTAGATATGATGTTTATGTGATATTTTTTCATGTAAATTCTGTATCTCCACAGGTTTGTCAACTTTTGGCGCATCTGGATGTAAAAGCCAGGTTTTAGCCCAATGTGTTTTAGAAATATCAAATCTTGGAGCATCTTCTTCAAAGTCAATTGCCATTGCATATTGTGATCTTGGTGCAAAGGCATCTCCTTTTATTGGCTTGTAAAGAGATGGAGGTGTCCCAGGAATGGAAAAGAGGATTCCATTGCTATCGGCTAATTGAGGAAGACTAGATAAAAGACTCCAAGTATAAGGGTGTTTTGGATCATAAAAAATTTCTTCAACTGTCCCATACTCCACAATATCTCCTGCATACATGACTGCAACTTTATTTGCGATACTAGCTACAACACCTAAATCATGAGTAATAAAAATAATAGTGAAATGGTACTCTTGCTGTAACGATTTTAAAAGATTAATAATTTGTGCCTGAATGGTAACATCTAAGGCAGTGGTTGGTTCATCACAAATCAATATATCTGGTCTACAAGCTAAAGCAATTGCAATTACTATACGTTGCCTCATACCACCAGAATACTGAAAAGGATAATCATAAAAGCGTTTTTTAGCTTCAGGGATACCTACTTTATGCATGTAATCCAAAGCTAATTCTTTAGCTTTGCTATGATTCACTTTTTGATGTTTGATGATCACTTCTGTAATTTGCTTTCCAATAGTTTGAATTGGATCTAAACTTGTCATTGGATCCTGAAAAATAGTAGCTATTTTAGCACCACGTATTGTTTCCCATTCCTTATTTGACTGTAATTGCGTTAAGTCTTGACCACGATAGATTATTTGACCACTTGCAATTTTTCCGTTTGATTCTAGCATACCTGTAAAAGTTTTGGTCAAGACAGATTTTCCAGAACCAGACTCTCCAACAATGGCCAATACTTCACCTTGATAAAGATCAAGTGAAATACCCCTAATAGCAGTTAAAATACGATCTCTTACTTGAAATTCAACAACAACCTTTTTAGCACTTAAAATAACAGTATTATCTATGGACATATTGTCTCCTATCTATGAGTTCTGGGATCACTAGCATCCGCGAGATTTTGACCTACTATATATAATGGTAATGACACTAAAACAAGTGTGGTTAGTGGAATCCAAAATAAATAGGCATTTGTTGTTAAGTTCGAAGAATAATTTGAAATCAGACGTCCTAAACTAGGTTCAGTCGTTGGTAAACCTAGACCAAAATAAGATAAAAAGGCTTCTGAAGAAATGTATGCTGGTAACATAAGGGATACTAAAGAGACAATAACAGATACCAATTGTGGTAACAGATTTTTAGTAACCATTTTTAAAGTTGAGGTTCCTAAGGTTTGACTAGCTAAATTATATTCTAAGTCACGATAACGTAGTATTTGAACACGTATAGTATAGGCGATACCAATCCATCCTGTCACACAAAATGCAAAAATAAGATTCCAAAAACCAGCCCCAATTGAATAAGTTAAAACAATAATAATCAGCATTTGAGGTAAATTCGAAATCACATTGTACACTTCCAGCATGACTTTATCAACTGTTTTAGAGACACCCCATAAACCACCTATAACAACACCAATAATCATATTAATAATAGTTGCAATCACTGAAATTAATATTGAATTTCTAGCACCATACCAAACACCATCAAACAAAGATTGACCATTTTTATCAGTACCAAACCAATATTGAGCATTGGGAGAAATATAGCGTTTGGAAAAATCATTGATATTGCTGACATCACCAAAATCATAGTTAGCAAATATAGGGTAAATAAAACTCATCAAAATAATAGCTATCAAAATAAGCAGCATGACAAGTGTTGATTTTTTTGAAAAGAACTGTTTAAAAACAGATTTCCAATAAGAATAAGCAGGTGCATCAATCGTTTCAGAAGCAAAACTATCTAGTTCTACAAATGAAAATTTTGATTTATCAATAGAAGCCATTATTTTCCTCCTTTATTTGATAATTTGATTCTTGGATCAAGAATAGTCATCAGAATGTCCCCACATAAAAGGCCTAAAATTGACAAAACAGAAAAGATAAATACTAAGCCAACGACCATCGTATTATTTGCAGCTTTAATAGAATCAATCAACATTTTCCCCATACCTGGAAAGGCAAAAACAGTTTCTGTTAAGGTTGCACCTGCAATTGTGGCAACAATTGCCTGTGGAATACCATTAACAATTGGTACCATAGCTTGCTTAAAGAGATGTTTTTTAGATATTTCTGCTTCTGATAACCCTTTTGCACGCGCAAACCGAACAAAGTCACTTCCTTGTAAATCTACAAGAAACCTACGGAACCAAATAACCGTACCAGGTGTCCCAAGTATTCCTAATATGATTGTAGGTAAAACATAAGATTTTGGATCTCCAGAACCTAACAGTGGAAATGTATCTGGTAAACCAACAAGAGAGCCCATAAATCGAATAATATAAATCAATGCTATACTTGGTAATGCTAACATAAACGTTGTTAATGCTGTCATTCCCCTATCAAAAATGCCATCTTTAAAATGTGCCATTAGCATTCCAATAGGAAGTCCCAGAAGATAGGATAAGATAACACCAATAATTCCAATCTTGAATGAGTTTGAAATCATCGAAGGTTCAGCATAATGATTTAAAGTTGCTGTATAGGCATCATTTGCTCCAAAATTAAGTTTATCCCTACTATCCATATTTTTCGGATTTTTGTATGTTCTTGAATAAATATCTATAGATGATAATTTTGTAATTCCTGTTGGGAACGTAACTTCTCGTGTTTGCGTACGGCCTTGTCCTTGGGAAATGACTTGTGTGACAGGAATATTGGCATAAGTTGGATAAGAAATACCAAGATTCATCGTTATAAAATTCTGATGAACAAATGGAAAATGCTTTGTAAAATAAATGAGATAACGATGTTTTGTCCCAGAACCAACTAATGCAGGCCCTACAGCTTTATCATTTTCTAATGTTATGTATCTCTTTAAGTTAGGATTCTCAGGATCTTTTATTTTCCAAGGGTGATCAAGGACAATCAAACCTCTAAAGAAATGCCAAACTCTTTCATGAATTGGAATTTTACGAAATGCATAATAAGCTTTACTTTCTTTGTACTGTTTTAATCTCCAACCACTACCTAACTTAGCTACAAAAGCTTGATAATACTTTTTATTACTTGCAGATGGGTTAGTTGTGACATTTTTAAATTGCTTAGATGCCTCTTGTTGTAATTCTTTTGAATCATAAAATTCAATATAACCCATTCGTTGAAAGACGGTGTTTTGATAACTGGTTTTTTTATCAATAGTCGTTACCATTTTATTGTAGTTTGGATCTTGTCTAAAAATGAGACTGGTTGGAACCAAAGTAAAGACAATTATATAGGTCAAAGTAGTTACTAAAAAGATTGATATTAGTGATCTTAAGCTGCGTTCAAATATATATTTTTTCATTCTATTCCTCAATAGTTCAAAAGAACTTCCTCGACAAATGAGAAAGTTCTTTATGAACAGCGATTGATTATTTTTCCACGTGATCAGAAAGTGATTTCATGTATTTGGCGTTAGATTTTATTTTATTTTTCTTCCACTCTTTGAATGCTGTTTCATATTGTTTTGCTGTAACAGGTTTTTCTTGAAGTTTTACATATTTATAAACACGTTCACCTTTATCACCTGACCATGAAAATGGTACTGTGAACGGTACAACTTTAGAAACCCTTGGTGAACCACCTAATGCTATAGTTGGAATATAAACAGCTGAATCTGTTAGATAGGCTTGCGCTTTTGCATATGCCTCATAACGTTTTGTGACATTATCTCTTATCAAACTAGCATCTGAAACTAGATTTGCAAAATCACTAAATCCTGCCGCTTTTACGATATCTTTATCTTGTCCAGGAGTGATTCCAATATTTTTAGTTTGAGAATTTGGAATATCTGGATTAAAGATATCCAGATAAGATGAAGGATCTTCATAGTCAGCACCCCATCCAGAAGCTGTTGAAATGTCCCAATCTTGAACATTGGTTGTTTCGGCTAAATAAGTGATACTTTGGTAAGTATCGTCCTGTAGTTGAGAGATATCAATTTGAACATTCTCAGCTCCTAATGAAGCTTCAATAGATTGTTTCATTGATTGGGCTTGTTGAATCCCTAAAGTATCCGTTTGATTAACTGGTAAATCCAAATGAATTGGGAAACTGATACCTTTAGCTGTTAATTCTTCTTTAGCTTTTGTCAATTGCTGTTTAGCTTTTTGGGGATTATAAAGACCATCTTGACCATCTTCTAGTTTTACATTTTTCCATTGGTCACCATAAGACGATAATTGCTTTTCAACTTCTTGATCAAATGTCTTATCTCCTATTTGAACAAATGAAGACGGAACTAAGGTATTTCGGATTGCAATCTTAGAAGCATCTTGACCAACATTTTGGGCTTGGTATTTTTGACGATCAAAACCAAACATGATAGATTGTCTAAAATTCTTATTTAAGACTGCTTCTCGAGTGTCTCTCTTTTGTTGATCATTTGTTTTTTTTGTATGATTATAACTGCTACGATTCAAATTAAATGACGCATAGTATGTAGTTCCAGTTAATTGACCGTAGGTAATATTCTTGCCGTATTTCTTTTTAGCCGTTTTATAAGATGGTGTTGTTGGAAATAGTCTAGCAACACTATAGGCACCATCATCAAAATTTCTAAATAAAGATTCTTGGTCTTGACCATCATAATAAGTTAATTGAACATTATCAATATGGACATTTTTGGAATCCCAATAAGCTTTGTTCTTTGTAAACTCTATTGAAGATTTTCCTGTAAGTGCTGAAATCAAAAATGCGCCGTTATATAGAATTGAGGAAGGATCGGTTGATTTACCAAAATCATTTCCTTTTGATTTCAAAAATTCAGCATTGAGGGGTGCCAATATTCCATATGTCAACTTAGAATTCCAAAAAGATTCTGGTTGTTTTAAGGTATATTGAACTGTCTTTTTATCTAAAGCTTTAACGCCAACTGTAGAGAAATCATTTGTTTTTCCATCAATATATTCTTGCAATCCTTTAACAGAATCTTGCACAATATATAAGGAATCTGACTTTTTATCAGCAGCATGTTTTAAGCCTGTAACAAAATCTTGTGCGGTAACATTTGCGTATTCTTCACCATCTGATGTATACCATTTTATGCCATCACGTAGTTTATAGGTATAAGTTAGACCATCTTTAGAAACAGTCCAAGTCTTCGCTAATGATGGAATAAGGTTCCCATATTTATCATTTTCTAATAATCCATCAATTCCTTGAGTTGTGACATCACTTGTTGTTGCCTTACTTGTTAAAATATAATCTAATGTTGAGGGATCTGATGTATAGACATAACTAAATGTCTTTGTCGTATTATTTTTTGATGAGTGACCGCTACAACTTGTTAGTGCAAAGACTGAAACTAGGCTGATCCCAGCTACTACTAACCATTTACCTTTATTTTTCATAAATGTACCTCATAAAACTTTCTTCTAGAATACAAAAGTTGTTTATTAACAAGATTATAGCATAAAAAAATATGAATTAAAATAATTAATGAATTGTTATCAGAATATTTGTAGAATTTATATTAAATGATATTTTTAGTGAAAATAACATGTATAATTTCATTTTATTTACTACTTTTGATTAATTTTATTAGATTTATTAATTTAACTAGCTTGAGAATCATTTTTCTGTCATCCTATTCTTTATAGGTCTAAGGTGTGATATAATCTTATTAAATCAATTATGAAAAGGGTTGCTATGAAAAGAATTTTAGGAATTTGCATGATTTTACTCTTTTTGATATCATCAAAAGTCCATGCAGAAGACTTCAAAGTTGAGGCAAATCAAGCTATTGCTATTGAAACCATAAATGGGAAAATTTTATATGAGAAAAATGCACAAGACTCTGTACCTGTTTCTACTTTATCCAAAGTATTAACTATTTATATGGTCTATGACGCTGTCAAATCTGGAAAACTAAATTGGAATACTCCTGTTACAATCTCTGATTATCCTTATGAATTGACTGTCAACTATAATATTAGTAATGTCCCACTTGATGCTCGAAAGTATACTGTTAAAGAACTACTGGATACTATTTTAGTAATGAATGCAAATAGTCCAGCTATTGCCTTAGCAGAAAAAATTGGGGGAACTGAACGACGTTTTGTTGATTTGGCAAAAGAGAAACTATTAAATTGGGGGATTAGAGATGCCAATCTTTATAACGCGACTGGTCTAAATAACAGTGAGCTAGGAGACCACATTTATCCTGGATCTAGTAATAATGATGAAAATAAAATGAGCGCTCGTGACTTGGCCATCATCTGTTATCACCTTATCAAAGACTTTCCAGAAGTATTAGAAACAACACAAAAAACAAGTCTTAATTTCAATGGTATGGTTCTTAACACACATAATCTCATGCTGAAAAATCAGTCTTACTATCGTGAAGATGTCAGTGGACTTATTTCAAGTTATAATAGTGATGGTACAACTTCCTTTATTGCAACTAGTCAAGAAAATAAAATACTTGTTATTACTGTTGTTATAGGGGTAAAATCATCTGATCAAGATCAGTTTCCACACTTTACAGAAACAAATCGCTTATTACAGTATATTTTAGAAAACTATAAAAGAACCATCGTTTTAAAAAAAGGGAAAGCTATTCCCAATACCAAAATTAATATTCAAGATGGAAAATCTAAAAATCAAGCTTTAGCCAGTCAATCTGATTTAATTGCTATTGAGCAAGTTAATAGCAACTCCAATCCAACCTTTAAAACACAATTAAATACCAAGACAATAGTTGCACCTTTTCGTAAAGGAAAAGTCGTTGGAAAAGCCACACTTGAAACAAATTCTAAAATTGAGAAAAGTTATCTATTCTCCAAACCAAATGTTAATTTGATAACAACTAAATCTGTTAAATCAAACTTTATTTTTTCAGTCTGGTGGAATAAATTTGTCCGCTACGTCAACAATAATCTCTAATATATTTTAAGACTAGTTTGCTTTTTTAAACTAGTCTTAAATTTTTTTGACCATTTAATATAGTACTGGTAAAATAATGGTATGAAAAAATTTATTTCCCTACTCATTATTACCTTGGGATTGTTGATACCAATACCAATATTTGCTGAGCAGCCCAATATAAATGCTGAGCACGCTATTGCAGTTGAAGCATCAACAGGTAAAATTTTATATGAAAAAAGCAGTAACCAATTAGCTGGTATCGCATCAGTAACTAAAATATTGACTATATATCTTACCTATCAGGCAATTGATCAGGGTAAGCTAAGTTGGGATGACATGGTTACTATTTCAGATTATCCTTACGAATTAACACAAAATAGTATTATCAGTAACCCTAATTTAGATAAACGCCTTTATAGTGTGCGAGACTTAGTCAATATCAGCATGGTTTCAAGTGCTAATAGTGCTGCTATTGCTCTAGCTGAAAAAATTGGAGGCTCTGAGCCTAAATTTGTTAACCTCATGAAGAAAAAACTAGAAGATTGGGGAATTAAAGATTATAAAATCGTGAATGCTAGTGGCCTAAATAATTCATTTTTAGGCGACCATATCTATCCAGGTTCTGGAAAAGAGGATGAAAATTATCTTAGTGCAAAGAGTGTCGCGATCATTGCAAGACATCTTATTAATGATTATCCTCAAATTTTGACAATCTCATCTCAATCTCATCTCAATTTTGATAATCAAAATCTAGAAAGTTCAAATAAAATGCTTCCAGGCATGACATTAGCACGACAAGGGGTAGATGGACTAAAAACTGGAACAACAGATATAGCTGGTCAAACCTTTGTTTCTACTAGTAAAATAGGTAATTTTAGAGTCATCACCGTGATCTTAAAAGCTGGTAATACTGAAAATGATGAAAATGCTAGATTTACAGAAACCAACAAACTATTAGACTACTGCTATAATCAATATCAAGTCAAAATTTTACCAGCTAATTCTATTGTGACAAAGGCAACTGTTAAAAATGGAATGAGAAAAACTATTAAATTAAAAACAAAAGATGAGTTGTATTTGGTAATCAAAAAGAATCAAAAAATACACTACCTTACTCAGATTTTTGGAAAACAAGAACAATTAAAAGCACCAATTAAAAAGAACAAAAAAGTTGGTTCCATATCATTAAAGGAAAGCCTTTCTCAGAAGAAAGAATATCTTTCAAAAAAACCTACAGTTTACCTTTATCCAACGCAACAAGTCAATAATGATTTTATTTCCTTAATAAAATCATTATTGACATCATAAAAAAACCTAGATTTAATCTAGGTTTTTTATCTAGTTGAAAAAGACTAACCAACTGAACCTTCCATCTCATATGAAATCAAACGATTCAATTCAACAGCATACTCCATTGGTAATTCTTTTGTAAATGGCTCAACAAAGCCCATAACAATCATTTCTGTAGCTTCACTTTCTGACAATCCACGACTCATTAAATAATAAAGCTGTTCTTCTGAAATTTTAGAAACTTTGGCTTCATGCTCTAAAGCGACTTGTGAATTATGAATTTCATTGAATGGAATGGTATCCGATTTTGAAAGATCATCCATCAAAATAGTATCGCATTCGATATGACTGACTGATTTTTTAGAATGTTTATTAAAAGTCACTTGACCACGGTAGTCAACTTTGCCTCCACCTTTTGCAATTGACTTTGAAACAATTGAAGATGATGTATGGGGTGCATTGTGAATCATTTTTGCACCGGTATCTTGATGCTGTCCTTTATTAGCAAAGGCAATTGATAACATTGTCCCACGCGCTCCTTCACCATCTAGCATGACAGAAGGATACTTCATAGTTGTTTTTGCACCAAGATTTCCATCAATCCATTCAACTGTAGCATTTTTCAAAGCTCTTGCTCTTTTGGTAACCAGGTTATAAACATTATCTGACCAGTTTTGGATAGTCGTATAGCGCATATAAGCACCATCTAAAGCAAAAATTTCTACGATGGCAGCGTGTAAGCTATTGCTAGAATAGGTAGGTGCTGTACATCCTTCAACATAGTGAACACTTGCACCTTCATCAACAATAATTAAGGTTCTCTCAAATTGACCTGTATTTTCATTATTTATTCTAAAATAAGTTTGAAGTGGAATATCTACCTTTACACCTTTAGGAACATAGATAAACGTTCCACCTGACCAAACTGCTGAATTTAAGGCTGCTAGTTTATTATCAGTTGGTGGGACTAACTTTGCAAAATATTGCTTAAACAAATCCGGATATTCTTTTAATGCAGAATCTGTATCTGTAAAAATAATACCAAGTTTTTCAAACTCATCTTTCATATTATGGTAGACCACTTCTGACTCATATTGGGCAGAGGCCCCTGCTAGATAAGCTCTTTCTGCCTCTGGTATTCCAATTTTTTCAAAGGTTTCTTTGATTTTCTCTGGTACATCATCCCAATCTCTTGCAGGTTTATCTGAAGGCTTTTGATAGTAAATAATATCATTAAAATCAATACCTGATAAGTCAGCTCCCCAAGTCTGCATTGGCATTTTATTAAAAGTTTCCAATGATTTCAAGCGAAAATCAAGCATCCATTCTGGTTCATTCTTTGCTGCAGAAAGTTCCCTTACTACAGTCTCATTCAATCCTTTACCTGTAGTATAAATAGGGTCAACATCATCGTGAAAACCAAATTTATATTCCCCAAGATCAATGGGTTTTGGTTCTATTTTTTCATTTTCTGACATAGTTTTCCTCTTTTTATTTCTGATTATATTATCTCATTATTTATTTTCTATCTGGCTCATCATTTTCAATTGCTTTTTTTAAAGCATTCCATGCAAGGGTTGAACATTTAATTCGTTGGGGAAATTTTGTTACTCCTGCTAAGAATGCTGCATCACCAAGTTCTTTCTTATTTCCAACTTCTTTTCCTTGAACCATTTCTGAAAATAAAGTTGCTAATTCAAGTGCCTCAGTTTTTGTTTTTCCAATAACTAAATCTGTCATCATACTTGAAGATGCTGTTGAAATGGTACAACCATCTCCTGAAAATGCAATATCTTCAATAATATCCTGCTTAAACTTAACAGTCAGTTCAATCACATCACCACATGTAGGATTATTTAATTGGACTGCTGTTGCACCATCCAAATGACCATGATGATGTGGACTTTTAGAATGATCTGCAATTACTGCCATATATAAACTATTCAATTTAGATAGTGCTGCCATTAAAATACTCCTTAGTAGCTAAAATAGCTTCAATTAACGAATCACAATCCTCTTTAGTATTATAAAGATAAAAACTAGCTCTTACAGTTGATGATAGACCAAGATATCGTAGTAAAGGTTGAGCACAGTGATGTCCCGCCCTAACTGCAATACCTTGATAATCCAAAGCTGTTGCAAAATCATGAGGATGTACACCTTCAAGATTAAAGGATATAACACCAGTGTGGCTTTTAGGATCGTGGGGACCATAAACTGTTAAACCTTCAATTGCTACTAATTTGGGAAGAAGATAGTCGACTAAATCTTGCTCATGTTGTTGAATAGCAGTCATAGAAAGTGAATCCAAGTAATCAATGGCATAACCTAATGCAATGGCTCCTTCAATATTGGGTGTTCCTGCTTCTAATTTCCAAGGTAATTCTTTCCAGTTAGCTTCTTGTTCGTAAACAAAGTCAATCATTTCTCCACCATACTCGATAGGAGACATTTGATTTAACCATTTTTCTTTTCCATAAAGGATACCTATTCCAGTTGGCCCAAGCATTTTGTGACCTGAGAAGGCCATAAAATCACAATCAAGTTCTTGCACATCTATTGAAATATGTGGAGCTGACTGAGCCGCATCAACCACTACTTTAGCTCCTATCTCATGAGCTAGAGCTGTTATCTCTGAAATAGGATTTATAATACCAAGGACATTTGAAATATGTGCTATACTGATCCATTTTGTCTTTACAGATAATAAGTTTTTAAATGTATCCATATCAAATTGTTTATCTTTTAAATAGACATACTTTAATACTGCTCCTGTTTCATGACAAACTTCCTGCCATGGGATCATATTAGAATGATGTTCCATAATTGAGATGATAACCTCATCTCCTTTTTTGAGTTCAGATTTAGCAAACTGAGCTAGCCAGTTTAAACTCGTTGTCGTTCCTCTAGTAAAGATAATTTCTCGTCTACTTTCGGCATTAATAAACGATTGTACCTTATCTCTACTGCTTTCATAAGCATTTGTTGATCTTTCAGCTAATGTATGAACACCGCGGTGAACATTTGCATTATCCGTTAGGTAGAATTGACTGATAGCTTCAATGACTGATTTAGGTTTTTGACTTGTTGCAGCACTATCCAAATAAATAAGAGGTTCTTCATTAACCAATTGATTCAAAATAGGAAAATCGTTTTTTAGGGATTTAGCCTCAAACACAAGGTTACCTCTTTTCTATTTTAATTGACTTGACGATCAATTTTCTGATCAAGTACTGAGATAATATTATCTCTAACTTCTTTGACAGGAATTTCAGTAATAACAGCTCCAAGAAAACCTCTAATGACTAATCTTTCAGCTGTTTCTTCGTCTAAACCACGACTCATTAAATAATACATATCTTCTGGGTCAACTTGTCCAATAGAGGCTGCATGACCAGCGGTTACTTCATTTTCATCAATTAATAATATAGGATTAGCATCAGAACGAGCCTTATCTGAAAGCATTAAGACACGACTTTCTTGTTGAGCATCTGCTCCTTTTGCCCCTTTGATGATATGACCAATTCCATTAAAGGTTAATGTCCCACGGTCTAATATGACACCATGTTGTAGAATATGTCCAACAGAATTTTGACCATAATTAGTTACTCGTGTATCTATTCCTTGAACTTGTCTTCCTGAAGAGGCCGCAACAACTTTCAAATCTGCAGTGCTACCATTACCAAATAAATCAGAATCAAAATCTGCAATAACATTTCCTTCATTCATAACGCCAATCGCCCAATCAATAGTGGCATCTTGAGCTAATGAACTTCTACGACTGATGTAAGTTGTCACTGCTTCACCTAGGCGGTCAATTGCTGAAAACTTGATGTAACTTCCTTCTTGTGCAATGACCTCAACTGCAATATTGGCTGTTGCTTTTTGTCTATTCTTACCAATACTTTCAAAACGCTCTAAATAAGAAAAATGACTATTTTTTCCTGCAATAACTAGCACATGTTTATTAAACGGAACGTCGCTATCACTATCTTGCATATAAATTGCTTCAATAGGCTGCTCAATTGTAATATTATCAGGAACATACAATACAGCTGCACTGTTAAAATAAGCGTAATGATAGGCTGCTAATTTATCTTCTGAAATGTTTAAAGCTGAAGAGAGTGATTTTTCAATAACTTCTGGTATTTCTTCAAGAGCTGAATAAAAGTCCGTAAAAATGACACCTTGTTCAATAAGTGACATTGGTAATTGTTCGATAACAGTCTGTGTCCCAATTTGCACTAGTTTAGGATTATTACCTAATTCAGTGAAATTTGGAACATTTGAAGTACTCTCATTTTCAAAAATACTACCATCACCAAGGTTCCAACGGTGAAATTTAACGCGTTCAATATGAGGTAATTCTAATGTCTCTATTTGTTCAAAAGCTTTTAATCTTAAGTGATATAACCAATCTGGTTCATTTTTCCCACGAGAGAAATCTTTTATACTTTCAATTGTCATTTGTGTATCCTTCTCTACTAAATACTTTGTCTTCAATATCATCATTAAAATGTGACTTCTTCTTGATAGTCAAAACCAAGTTCTTCAGCAATTTTGACATAGCCTTCTTTTTCAAGTCGTTGAGCTAATTCTGGACCACCAGACAGAACAACTTTTCCTTCCATCATGACATGAACCACATCAGGAGTAATATAGTTTAACAAACGTTGATAATGTGTAATAATCATAGCTCCGAATGCTTCACCACGCATTTCATTTACACCTTTTGATACCACTTTTAAGGCATCAATATCAAGACCAGAGTCAATTTCATCTAATATGGCAAATTTGGGCTCTAACATCAACAATTGTAGGATTTCATTACGTTTTTTTTCACCACCTGAGAACCCTTCATTCAAGTAGCGTTCTGCCATTTCTTCTTTCATTCCTAGCAGTTCCATCTTTTCATCAAGCTTTTTAATAAAATCTCTTACTGAAATTTTTTCTTCATCTTCCTTTCCAGCATTCATAGCAGCTCTCATAAATTCTGCATTGGTAATGCCTGGAATTTCTGATGGGTATTGCATGGCTAAAAATAGACCTAATCTTGCACGTTCATCCACTTCCAAAGACAAGATATCAATACCATCAAATAAAATTTCCCCTGAGGTTACTTCATAGTTCGGATGTCCCATAATTGCGGCAGACAAGGTTGATTTCCCAGTTCCATTTGGTCCCATAATTGCCGCTATTTCCCCAGTTCTAAGTGTTAAGTTAACACCTTTTAAGATTTCTTTTTCTTCAATTGAGACATGAAGATCTTTAATTTCAAGTACAGACATTGTCGACTCCTTTTTCTCTTTTCATCATTAATAAAGAAATAATTTCTTTTTATACACCAACTTAATTATAACAAAAAAGGCTTTTATAAGCCTTTTTATTGTTCATTTATTTCTTATTGGTATGATGATGTTTCATCTCATCAATACTTTTTTGACGGTAATCACTATTACCAATAAAATTTAAAAGATTAAATAGTGGCGTGCGACCTTCTCCCCATATCTCAATACCTTCAATAAAAACTTCTAAACCAAATAACAAACCTATCAAGAGTAAAATGCCACCTAATCTACTTGATACATTTAAAAGTAATGAAATAAGAGAAAAGAGCATTGCGATACCATAAACTACTAAAACTGCCCCACGATGAGTAAATCCCATTGCAAGTAAACGATGATGTAAATGCATCTTATCAGGTTCATAGAATTTTTTTCCAGATAAGGTTCTTCTAATAATAGCAACAAAAGTATCAACAATAGGAACACCCAGGATTACTACCGGTGTTAAGATTGCTATTGCCGTTGCGTTTTTTAAGCCTTGCAAAGATAAAACTGCAATCATAAAACCAATAAATAAGGCACCTGTATCTCCTAGATAAATTATGGCAGGATTATAATTATAAGGAAAGAAGCCAGCAATAGATGCAATTAATAAAAAGATGGTTAACGTCAAAAATAAATTAATTTGTGGTAGAAAAAAGAAAGATACCAATCCCATTGTCATCAAACTAATAATTGAAACACCACTTACTAAACCATCCAGTCCATCCATTAAATTTACAGCATTAGTAATGCCAACTATCCACAGAATCGTCAGAAAGAAAGTTAAGAATGGGCCAAATTCTAGTAATGGGCCACCAAAAGGAATTTTAAAGCTATCAAACCTAAAATCTGTAAAATACCAAATAATTGTTGCTGCTATGACAATACCTAGTAACTTAGCTTTAGGTGACAATTCTTTAATATCATCTACAAATCCGGTCAGGGTAATAATCAACCCTGATACAGCTACAGGTAAGATAAACTCAAAATAAGATTGATGCCAGACATTATAAGTTGTTACTTTAGGCATTAAAAATAATGCTGAGAAAAGAAATGAAATAACGATGGCTAGACCGCCTGAACTCGGCATTGGAACTTTATTGATACGTCTTGCATTTGGTTGATCAACTGCACCTACTCTAAAAGCTAAAAATCGGACAAATGGCGTTAATATTAATGAGAGTAAAAAAGCTCCAATCAGTACAAAGACAAAGGCCACTGAAAATGGTGCTCTCATATCACACCAACTTTACTGTCTTTAAGTGATCAATTGCTTGATCATCTACCAAAAGTATGCCATGTTCTTGTAAATAAGCTCTTGTTTTTGTTCCTGGCTTAGCATGTTCTAACATTCTTGCATACATGACATTTGCGAAATACTCAGGTTTATCTTTTAAATCAAGTAAAATGGTCATGTAATAACGTTGATTTTCTTTATAAAGTTCTGAAGCTTCCGTCATATAGTCAACAGTTTTTGAAAAACGAATAACATCTTCAATTGTTTCAAAATCAAGAACATAATGAACATATTCTAATGGATTCATAGTTGAAGATTCTTCACTATCAGTGGCTTCTACTGCATCCTCCATCATTTCTTCAACTTTTTCAAGCTTTTCATTGGCTTGTGTATCACCTTTTTCACGCATAGATTGCTCTAATGTTTTGAAAAATTCCTCTGGTGACATTGAAGAAACATCACCCATATCGGCCAAATCATCTAAATTAAGGTCTTTATTTAAATCTGATTTTGTCACAAAAACATCTAATCTATCTTTTCTAGGAGTCACTCTAAAGCTTAGCATCCCACTGTCTTTGAAATTTTCAGGAAGATCTAGCTCATCCATTACAGTGTAGAAAAATTCTTCAGTTTTTTCTTGAGGAATCAAAAAATCTTTTAATTCCATTCCTCTTTCTTCTAAATCATCCATACTAATTGTAATTTTTAAGGTTGTTTCACTTATCTGTTTCATTTCCATACTAATTTACCTCGCACGAGTAGTCATTATATTATATAAAAAAATAGGCTTTTTAGCAATTTTCTAACAGACGCCAAAAAAAAGTAGCTCAATGAAGCTACTTTAGATAAATAATTTTAAGATGGCAAAACAAATTAATATAGAACCTAAAATAATTCGATATTTACCAAAGACTGTAAAATCATGCTTTTTAACATAATCTGTTAAGAATTTGATAGCATATAGACTGACTAAAAATGCTGTTAGACTTGCAACTAATAAAATCATTGACTGGCTTAATGTAATAGCATTTCCTGCATAGAAAAATTTGAACACTTTCAATAAACTAGCGCCAAACATAACTGGTATCCCTAAGAAGAAAGTAAACTCAGTAGCAACTGTACGGCCTGTCCCCATTAAAATACCCCCTAAAATAGTTGCCCCAGAACGACTAGTTCCTGGGATAATACTTAGTATTTGAAATAAACCAATGAAGAAAGCAGTTTTATATGACATTCTTGCTAGACTTGTTACATTAGGATCAACTGATTTTTGCCTTTTTTCAATCCAAATAAATGCAATACCGTATACAATTAACATAATAGCTACTGTAATAAAATTATAAAAATGGGCATTAAACCAATCATCTAATTTTAAACCTATCACGACTACAGGTAAAATAGCGATCACTACCTTTGCCCATAGCTGCCATGTTAAACGAACTTCATTTGCAGTTTTTCCCGGCTGAAAAGGATTTAAACGTTTAAAGTAAATCACAACAACAGCCATAATGGCTCCAAGTTGAATGACCACATCAAACATATCTAGGAAAGCTTTACTTTGATTTAAAGGGATAAATTCTTGAATTAAAATTAAATGCCCAGTACTTGAAATTGGTAACCATTCTGTTATTCCCTCAATGATACCAAAAATAATTGCTTTTATTAATTCAATAATGACCATTTGGACCTCTTTGTTTATAGTTTTTGATACTTTATTATATCAAAATTTAGTAACTTACGTCTTAAAACAGTTTCATTAATTTCATTTTCTTTAACTTATACTCAAAAATTTAAAATTTTGTATAATTATTCCTTTTTTATAATTATGATTGAATTACATTTCATTTTTTTGTAAAATAAATGGGAAACATTAATATAGAGGAGCACTCAATTAAGATGAAAAAAATGATAACATCTTGCTTACTAGCATTGTTTATGCTATTTGCGGGATTTTCTACCGTCGGTGCTGATGACGGTTATTTAAAAGTAGGAATGGAAGCCGCTTATGCTCCTTTCAATTGGACACAAGATGACGACTCAAATGGCGCTGTTCCTATTCAAGGGACTAATCAATACGCAAACGGCTATGATGTTCAAGTGGCAAAAAAAATTGCAACTTCTATGGGAAAAAAAGTATTAGTTGTCAAAACTACTTGGACAGGTCTTATTCCAGCTTTAACTTCTGGAAAAATTGATATGATAGCAGCAGGTATGAGTCCTACTGCAGAACGAAAAAAAGAAGTTGCTTTTTCAAATAGCTATTACACCAGTGAGCCAGTTTTAGTTGTGAAAAAGGACAGCAAATATGCTAAAGCCACTAGTATCGATGACTTTAAAAATGCTAAAGTAACTGCCCAACAGGGTGTTTGGCATGTTAAGTTACTGAAACAATTAACAGGTGCAAAAGCACAAACGCCAATGGGAGACTTCTCACAAATGAGACAGGCGCTTTCTTCTGGGGTAATTGATGCTTATATTTCCGAAAGACCTGAAGCAATGACCGCTGAAGCAGCTAATGATAGCTTTAAAATGATTACTTTAAAAAAAGGCTTTAAAGTTTCACAAGCTGACGCAGCTATTTCTGTAGGATTAAGACAAAACGATACTAGTAGACTTGAGCAAGTTAATAGTGTCTTAGCATCATTTTCTGAAAAAGATCGCATATCATTGATGGATGAAATGATAAAAAAACAACCATCTGACAAATCCTCATCCGATGCAAAACCAAACTTTTTCAAACAGGTCTTGACTATTTTAACAAAAAATTGGAAACAATTTTTAAGGGGAACTGGACTAACTCTTCTCATTTCAATAATTGGTACTGTAACAGGACTTATCATTGGTCTTTTGATTGGAATTTTCCGTACGGCACCAAAATCAAGTCATAAACTAACAGCATGGCTACAACGTATTTTTGGATGGTTACTTTCAATTTATATCGAAATATTCCGTGGTACTCCAATGATAGTTCAAGCAATGGTAATTTATTACGGTACCGCACAAGCATTTGGAGTATCTATTGACCGCACACTTGCAGCTATTTTTATCGTCTCTATTAATACTGGCTCCTATATGAGTGAAATTGTCCGAGGTGGTATTTTTGCCGTAGACAAAGGGCAATTTGAGGCAGCTACTGCCTTAGGATTTACACATGGTCAAACAATGCGTAAAATTGTATTGCCACAAGTTATTAGAAATATTCTTCCTGCAACAGGTAATGAATTTGTCATTAATATTAAAGATACGTCAGTCTTAAATGTTATCTCAGTAGTTGAATTGTATTTCTCAGGAAATACAGTTGCTACACAAACTTATCAATACTTCCAAACATTCACTATCATTGCTGCTATATACTTTGTGCTAACATTTACAGTAACAAGAATCCTTCGCTACGTTGAAAAACGTTTTGATGCTGATAGTTATACAACTGGTGGTTCAGGTCAAATGCAAATCAAGGAGGTCTCTAATGACTAATCCCATATTGGAAATTAAACACTTAAAAAAATCCTACGGTCAAAATGAAGTTTTAAAAGATATTTCGTTATCTATAAATAAAGGTGAAGTTATCTCTATAATAGGATCTTCTGGTTCAGGTAAATCAACTTTATTAAGATCAATTAACATTTTGGAAGAACCAACCGCAGGTGAAATTATCTATCATGGAGAAAACGTTTTAGCAAAAGATTATAACCTAACACATTATCGTGAAAAACTAGGGATGGTGTTTCAATCATTCAATTTATTTGAAAATTTAAATGTCCTTGAAAATGCAATTGTTGCACAAACAACTGTTTTAAAACGCAGTCGTAACGATGCTGAAAAATTGGCTAAAGAAAATTTAAATCGCGTTGGAATGACTGAACAATATTGGAAAGCTAAACCAAAACAACTTTCTGGAGGCCAAAAACAACGTGTTGCTATTGCAAGAGCCCTCTCAGTCAATCCAGAAGCTATCCTATTTGATGAGCCTACATCTGCCTTGGATCCTGAGATGGTTGGTGAAGTTTTAAAGACTATGCAAGATCTAGCTAAATCTGGTTTGACTATGATTATAGTCACTCATGAAATGGATTTTGCTAAAGATGTTTCTGATCGAGTCATCTTTATGGACAAAGGCATTATTGCAGAAGAAGGAACACCTCAACAATTATTTGAAAATCCAAAACAAGAAAGAACAAAAGAATTTCTTCAACGTTTCATTAAATAAAAAAAGACAAGTTAAACTTGTCTTTTTTTAATCTTATTACTTTACTGGTTAACTATATTGTGTTATACTATATTCATTAACGTTAATAATTCTATCCAATAGGAGGTCATGATGGCAGAAAAAACCGACTTATCATCTGCATATCGCCGGTTGAAAAGTCCTAATATAAAAACGCGTAAACGTGCTCTTAAAATTATTCATGAGTATAAGCGTTATGGTAAAAAAAGTTAATTTTTTCCAAATTTTAAGTCAGACAAAAAATGATTAAGACAAATCCCTCCGTCTTAATCATTTTTTTATTTCGCTTTTAGAGCTGAAAGAATTTGGGTTCTAATATCATCAACAGCATTTGGTGTATTAGGCAAGAATAAAGTGTTATTACTATCTTTACTTGCAAAATTATTTAAAGTATCTAAATATTGGTTTGTAAGTAAAATAGACATAATTTGTTCTTCACTCATACCAACGTTCGATTCTTTTAATTCTTTAATAGACTCAGCTAATCCGTCTACAATTGCCTTACGTTGTTGAGCAATACCAACACCATGTAATCTGTCTTTTTCAGCTTCTGCTTCTGCTGCAGTCACGATTTTAATCTTATCTGCATTTGCGAGCTCTTGAGCAGCTACACGTTTACGTTGCGCGGCATTAATCTCATTCATAGACTGCTTGACTTCTGCATCTGGTTCAACCTTGGTTATTAACGTTTTAACAATAACATAACCGTATGTTGACATTTCTTCAGCTACTTGGTGCTGAACTTCTAAAGCAATTTCATCTTTTTTCTCAAATAACTCATCTAAAGTCAACTTTGGAACTGATGAACGTAATGCATCTTCAATATATGACTTGATTTGTGCTTCAGGTTTGATTAACTTGTAATAAGCATCTATCACGTTTTGTTCATTCACACGATATTGTGTAGCAATATTTAAAGTAACAAAAACATTATCTTTGGTTTTTGTCTCAACAACAATTTCACTTTGAAGAAGTCGTAACTGGACACGTGCTGCAATTTTGTCAATTCCAAAAGGCATACGAATATGGATACCACTGGTTGCCGTTTTTTGATATTTTCCAAATCGTTCAATAATCGCAACGGTTTGTTGTTTAACAACATAAAGAGTACTCATCACAATCAAAAATGCAACAAATAACCAAAATAATAAAATAAGAAATGAAAACATAAAATCTCCCTTTAAAAAATGTAATCTATACCCTAATAAATATTATATAGAGTCTATAAAATAATTGTCAACTAAAAACATATCTATTGTTTACAAAAAAGCCTGAGTAAATACTCAGACATAACATTATTCAACACTCATTAAATATGGATAAACAGGTTGCTGTCCTGAATGAGTCTCAACCTCTATATCTTCAAATTTTTCTTCCAAATACTCACTAACTTTGTCAGCTATATCTTGAGTACCTTCTTCACCAATATAAATAGTTACTATTTCACTATCTTCATTGATCATTTTATCAAATGTTTCTTTTAAAGCTTCCTCGATATCTGGAGTTGAAACAAGAATTTTACCATCAACCATACCCAAAATATCATTTTCATGAATATCTAAACCTTCAATAGTCGTATCACGAACTGCCAAAGTAACACTACCACTCACTACATCATCAAGTGAAGCTGTCATGTCAGCAACATTTTCTTCCAATGACTTACTAGCATCAAAAGCTAATAAACTTGTAAATCCTTGAGGTACAGTTCTTGTTTCAACAACAGCTGCAGGAATATCAACAACCTCAGCTGCAGATTGAGCAGCCATGAAAATATTTTTATTATTTGGCAAGATGATAACATTTTTAGCATTAACTGATTTAATTGCTTTTACAATATCTTCAGTTGAAGGGTTCATAGTTTGTCCACCAGAAATAACATAGTCGACACCTTGAGATTTAAAAATCTCTGACAATCCTTCTCCAGCAGCTACAGCTATAATACCATAATCTTTAGTTTCCTTTGGAACAGGTGTCCCTTCAGTTCTATGAATTTGTTCGTCATGCTGACTTCTCATATTTTCAACTTTGATTTTAATCAGAGATCCATATTTTAATCCTTCTTGCATGACCAATCCTGGATCTTCCGTATGCACATGAACTTTAACAATTTCATCATCATTTATAACAAGAAGTGAATCTCCCAGATTACTCAAATATCCTTGAAACTCTTCATAGTTAAATTCTTTAACATAGGTAGGACCTTGTTTAAGAGCAACCATAATCTCTGTACAATAACCATATGTAATGTCTTCAGTTGCAACATGTCCTACTACAGCTTTGTGGTGTTCTGCATTAATCATTTGAGACATGTTTGCAGGGGTAGCTTTAAACTCTTGTGATGATATATATTCACCAGTTAAAGCAGCTAAAAAACCTTCATATATGAATACTAAACCTTGTCCACCAGAGTCAACTACTCCAACTTCTTTAAGCACTGGAAGTAGATCAGGTGTTTTAGCAAGTGCTCTTTTTGCTCCCTTTAAAGCAGCTTCCATAACTGAAATGGCATCATCAGTTTCTTCAGCTTTTTTTATAGCTGCAGTAGCAGCCCCTCTAGAAACAGTTAAGATAGTCCCTTCAACTGGCTTCATGACAGCCTTATAGGCAACCTCAACACCATTTTGAAATGCTTGTGCTAAATCTTTACCATCAAGTTCTTCTTTTTCTTTAATACTTTGACTGAAACCACGGAACAATTGTGAAGTGATAACACCAGAGTTTCCTCTAGCCCCCATCAATAAACCTTTAGATAAGATTTGTCCAACTTCACCAACTGTAGAAGCTGGTATATCAGAAACTTCTTTTGCTCCATTATCCATAGTCATTCCCATATTAGTACCAGTATCACCATCAGGTACTGGAAAGACATTTAAAGAATTAACATATTCAGCTTGGTTTCCAAGTCTTGTAGCTCCTGCTTGGATCATCTCTTGGAATTCACTTGTTGTAATTTTTGACACTAATCTTCTCCTACAACCTTAATATTTTGCACATAAACATTCACAATATCAGCTTGTAAGCCAAGTTGACTTTCAAGGTTAAATTTCACACGTTCTTGAATGTTTTTTGATACTTCGCTAATTTTTACACCATAACTCATTACAGTATAAACATCAACAGAAATACCTGCTTCAGTTGATTTTACGACAACACCTTTTGCGTAGTTTTCTTTGCGAAGTAATGCTTGAAAATTATCTTTAATCGCGCTTTTAC